>DASTDJ010000284.1:0-8131 GCA_035710425.1 Nocardioides sp. | reverse complement strand
AGGGCAGCGGCCTCGGCCTGGCCATCGCCAGGGCCAACGTACTGCTGCACGGAGGCACGATCTCCGTACGCGCCCAGAACCCAGGAACCCTCTTCACGGTCTGGCTCCCCCACACATGAACCCCATCCGAGCCCGCACGCGGGCCGTCCGAGCCCTCGTGGCCGCGGCGCTGCTGGCCTGCCTGATCCCCGCCGCGGGCTGCGGCATCACGCCCACCGACGTGCAGGACAGGGGCGACGCCCCCACGACCAAGATCCCGCCCCCGTCCAAGACGTTCTTCCTGATCAGGGACGGCGAGCTGGCCAAGGAGCCGGCGGACGTGGACGACGACACCGTGGCCAGCCTGCTCGGGGCCCTCTTCGCCGCCTCCTCGCGGCCGATGGAGAACCGGGACACCGCGCTGCGCGGATTCACGTACCTGCGGGCCAAGGACTCGGTCGATCCGCCCCAGCGCGACGAGATCCAGCTCCCCCGCACCTCGACGCTGACTGTCTACATCAGCGGCGAGGGCACGCTGTCGCAGCTCGGCAAGGCGCAGATCGTCTGCACCGCGCAGCAGGACGCGGCGTTCGAGATGGTGCGGATCGTCCGGGAGAACAAGAACCGCCCCCCCATGTCGGAGGGGCGGTTCACCTGCGGCGAGCTGAAGTAGTTACATCGTGATGTCTTCCAGCATCTCGGTCACCAGCGCGGCGATGGGCGAGCGCTCGGACCTGGTCAGGGTGACGTGGGCGAACAGCGGATGGCCCTTGAGCTTCTCCACCACCGCGACCACGCCGTCGTGCCGGCCGACCCGCAGGTTGTCGCGCTGGGCCACGTCGTGGGTGAGCACGACCCGCGAGTTGGCGCCGATCCGGCTCAGCACGGTCAGGAGCACCCCGCGCTCCAGCGACTGGGCCTCGTCCACGATCACGAACGCGTCGTGCAGGGACCGGCCGCGGATGTGGGTCAGCGGCAGCACCTCGAGCATCCCGCGATCGAGGATCTCGTCGATGACCTCCCTGGAGGTCACCGCGCCGAGGGTGTCGAACACGGCCTGGCCCCAGGGCGACATCTTCTCGGACTCCGACCCGGGCAGGTAGCCGAGCTCCTGGCCGCCGACCGCGAACAGCGGCCTGAACACCACGACCTTGCGGTGCTGCTGGCGCTCGAGGACCGCCTCCAGCCCGGCGCACAGAGCCAGCGCGGACTTGCCGGTGCCGGCCCGGCCGCCCAGCGACACGATCCCGACGTCCGGGTCGAGCAGCATCTCGAGGGCGATCCGCTGCTCCGCGCTGCGGCCGTGGATGCCGAACGCCTCGCGGTCGCCGCGGACGAGGTGCACGTGCTTGTCGGGACCGACCCGGCCCAGCGCCGTACCTCGGTCGGAGAGCAGCACCAGGCCCTGGTGGCACGGCAGCTCGCGGGCCGCCTCGAGGTCGATGGTGCCGTCGTCGTACAGCTCGTCGAGGTCGGCGGCCGCCACCTCGAGCTCGGCCAGGCCGGAGTAGCCGGGGTCGGAGTCCGCGACCGTCTCCCCGCGGTACTCCTCGGCCACCAGGCCCACGGCCGAGGCCTTGATCCGCAGCGGGAGGTCCTTGGAGACCAACGTCACGTCGAAGCCCTCGTCGGCGAGGTTGCGCGCCACGGCGAGGATCCGGGTGTCGTTGTCGCCGAGCCGGAAGCCGGACGGCAGCGAGTCGGAGTCGGTGTGGTTGAGCTCGACCCGGAGGGTGCCGCCCTCCTCGCCCACCGGCACCGGCTCGTCGAGCCGACCGTGGGTGATCCGCAGCTCGTCCAGCAGCCGGAGCGCGCTGCGCGCGAAGTAGCCGAGCTCGGGATGGTGCCGCTTGCCCTCGAGCTCGGTGATCACGACGACCGGGAGGACGACCTCGTGCTCGGCGAAACGGCGCAGGGCGCCGGGGTCAGCCAGCAGAACGCTCGTGTCGAGGACGTAGGTCCGGGTCTGCGGACTCGGCGACTTCGCCGACCTGGGTGATGCTGCTGCACGTGGCACGGGGGCACCCCTTACATGACCGTGCGCGCACCCACGCCCGGCCCTACTCGTCGACGCAGGTGGACCGGGAGGGAGCCCGAACGCCGGAGTGCCGGCGTCCTCCCGTCCGGGGCGAGGGGCAAGGCTGGGCCTGCCACCCGGTCCGGGCGAGTAGGTCGTGATCTCTCACGTTCGGGCCTCCCGATGCAGCGAGCTTCCCCACTCGCCACTGCCGGGAACGTAACTCCGCGACCCCGTACATCCGGGCCGACACGCCCGAACGGGGGGTGACGGCTGGGTGAAGGGCTCAGGCGCCGTAGCGGCGCTCGCGCAGCGCGTAGGCCCGGATCGCGCGCAGGAAGTCGACCCGGCGGAAGTCGGGCCAGTAGGCCTCGCAGAAGTAGAACTCCGACTTCGCGCTCTGCCAGAGGAGGAACCCGCCGAGCCGCTGCTCCCCCGACGTGCGGATCACCAGGTCGGGGTCGGGCTGGCCCTTGGTGTAGAGGTGGTCGGCGATGTGCTCGACATCGATGATGCCGGCGAGCTCCTCGAGCGAGGTGCCCTTGGCGGCGTGCTCCTGCAGCAGGGAACGTACGGCGTCAGCGATCTCGCGCCGGCCGCCGTACCCGACCGCGATGTTGACCAGCATCCCGTCGATGTCGCGGGTGGCCTCCTCGGCGGCCTTGAGCTTCTCCGCCGTGGTCGCGGGCAGCAGGTCGAGGGCCCCGACGGGGTGCAGCCGCCAGCGGTGCTCCTCGGCGAGCGTGTCGACCGCACCCTCGATGATCGAGAGCAACCCGGAGAGCTGCTCGGGGGGCCGGTTGAGGTTGTCGGTGGACAGCAGCCACAACGTGACGACCTCGACGCCGACCTCCTCGCACCAGCCGAGCAGCGGCTCGATGTTGGCGGCACCGGCGCGGTAGCCGTGGGCGGTGTCGGCGCCGACGGCCTTGGCCCAGCGCCGGTTGCCGTCGAGCATCACGCCCACGTGCTTGGGGAGGTTGGACGGCATCCGCCGCAGCATCCGCGCCTCGTAGGCCGGGTAGAGCACCCGCCGCAGTCCCCGCTTCCAGTCCGCCACCCCTCGATGTTAGGTGGTCGAGGGGGTACTGGTGTGCCGTGTTGTACACCTCGTCGCCGTCGACCGTTCCCATCGGCCCGATAGCCTGCAGCGCATGAACCAGGCTCTCCATCAGGCCAACGACGCCGTACGCGCCGGCCTCGAGACCATCGGGGAGTCCTTGGCGGAGGTCAAGCCGAAGCTGCGGGGGTGGATGCACCTCGGCACCGCGCCGCTGGCGCTCGCCGGCGGCATCGTGCTGATCTGCCTGTCGCCGACGGCCACCACCCGGATCGGCTCGGCCCTCTTCGCGGCGAGCGCCCTGCTGCTCTTCGGGGTCTCGGCGATCTACCACACCGGCACCTGGTCACCGCGGGTCTGGACGTTCCTCCGGCGCTTCGACCACGCCAACATCTTCTTGCTGATCGCCGGCTCCTACACGCCGATTACGCTGATCCTGCTCGACGGCACCCAGCGCGTGGTGCTGCTGTCGGTGGTGTGGAGCTGCGCCATCGTCGGCGTGCTCTTCCGGGTGTTCTGGCTGGACGCGCCGCGCTGGCTCTACCTGCCGCTCTACATCGGCCTCGGCTGGTCGGCGGTCTTCTTCATCCCCGGGTTCATCGACGGGGCGGCCAGCCGACTGGGCAGCGGCACGGCGATCGCGGTTCTCGTGCTCGTCGTCGTCGGAGGCGCGCTCTACACGTTCGGCGGCGTCGTCTACGGCTTCAAGCGGCCCGACCCGTGGCCGCGGTGGTTCGGCTTCCACGAGGTGTTCCACTCGTTCACGATCCTGGCGTTCATCACGCACTACGTGGGCGTCTCGCTGGCGACGTACTCGCTTCGCTAGCCCCGGTACGCTGGCTCGATGGCCACGATCGAGCTGACCGACGACAACTTCGTCTCTCACGTCTCCGGCGACGAGATCCTGCTCGTCGACTTCTGGGCGAGCTGGTGCGGTCCGTGCCGACAGTTCGCGCCGACCTACGAGGCGGCCTCGGAGGCCAACCCCGACATCACGTTCGGGTCGGTGAACACCGAGGAGCAGCAGGAGCTCGCCTCCGCCGCGGGGATCTCCTCGATCCCCACGCTGATGGCCTTCCGCGACGGGATCCTGGTCTTCGCCCAGCCCGGCGCGCTCCCCCCGGCCGCCCTCGACCAGGTGATCAACGGCGTGCGCGGCCTCGACATGGACGACGTCCGCAAGCAGATCGAGGCGCAGCAGGCCGCCGAGGGCTGACCCGGCCTCTCACCTCACCTTCGGCGGCCCCCAGCGCAACCAGCACTTCGTCGCCGCCGGACGGTCGGTCCACACGCTGCGGGTCACGTTCAACGGCGCTAGCTACCCGGCACCGTCACGGTCTCGCTGACCTCGTTGGGCACGACCTCGCCGTCGGCTCCGCAGTACGGCGCCTGGACGGTGACGGTGTAGGTACCCGGGCCCGGCACCGTCACGGGGGAGAGTGCGACGTCGAACGTCTCGTCGTAGGCGAGCTGGGGGGCGCCTGCCCGGCACTCGATGTCGCCGCCGTCGGTGCCGCTGACGTCCACGCCGTCGAGCTGGATGCTGGTGGAGCGCGGCCCGGAGATGCCCATGGGCCGGCCGGTGTCGGGCGAGGACCAGGCGGTCGACGTGCCGTGGATCCGGTAGGTGACGCTCAGGGTCGTGGTGTCGATCTGGTCGACGGTCAGGTCGATCGTGAGGCCGTCGGTCGCGGGCGGTGGCGGGTCCTCGGCGAACCCCGGGCCCGACGAATCGCCGTCAGCAAGGACCTGGGCGGCGCCGACGGCACCGGCGGCGATGACGGCCAAGGCAGCGACTCCGGCACCGACGCGGCGACGGCGGTTGCTCCTGACCTTGCGGGTGATGCCGGCCATCCGGTCGGCGGCGAGGTCGTCGTCGGTCAGGCGGGCCAGCTCGTCCAGTCCGCGGAGAATGGGGTCTCGGGCTTCGGTGTTCATCGTCATCGCCCCTTGGGGTGGTCGTCGGACGGGGACTCGAGGGCGGCACGCAGCCTGGCGAGCCCTCGGCTGGTGGTGGACTTGACGGTGCCGACGCTGCAGCCCATCGTCTCTGCGGTCTCCGCCTCGGAGAGGTCGCACCAGTGGCGCAGCACCACCGCCGCGCGTTGCCGGTCGGGCAGGGCGCGCAACGCGGTCAGCAGCGCTTGGGTGTCGACGACGGCGTCGTCGACACGGGTGGTTCCAGAACCCAGGTCGGGGATCTCCGGCACGACGACCTCGCGTCCCCGCGACCGGCGCCACCACGACGTACGGATGGAGACCATGACCCGCCGCATGTAGGCGTCGGGGACGTCGTATCCCCTCACCTTGTTCCAGTGCGGCATCGCCTTGGCGTACGCCGACTGCAGCAGGTCTTCGGCCTGGTTGAGGTCACCGGTCAGCAGGAAGGCGAGGCGCTTGAGCCTGGGACCGCTGGCGTGGACGTAGTCCTCGAACGAGTCCTCATGCACTGCGGTGATCTCGCCCCCAGCGATCGTGTAGGCGTTCATGCCCAGGTACACGTCAGCACGGCGGCGAAGGTTGCTCGGCTCGTCAGGGTTTCCCGAACCAGGTGGTCAGCGCGCCCGTCAGCCCTTCCTGCGTCGCCTCGCCCACCCAGGCCACCTGGCCGTCCGGCCGGACCAGCACGGCAGTCGGAGCGGTGACCTCACCGACCACGGGGAGCTCCCAGGTGCCGGTGAACACGGCGTGGATGTGCTGGACGCGGTCCGACCACGGGGTGATGTCGATGCTCCCGGGCGCACCGAGGTCGATCAGCACCGGACGGGCCCCGTGGAGCAGCTCGAAGACTCGCAGCGGTCCGTCCGGCGTGACGAGGTCGAGGTCCGGCATCCGGCGTCCGAGCAGTGGGTGGCCCTCGCCGAGGTCGTACCTCACGTCGAGCCCGGAGACGAGGCCGGCGGCCGCCGCGCGCGGCCCGTCGAACGTCAGCATCTCGTCGAACGTCTCGCCGATCGCGTCGACCCGGGCGTGGGCCCTCTGGAGGTGGGACTGCACCATCGTGTACCGCAGCACCCGCGCCGCGGCCGGGTGCCGCTCGGAGTGATAGGTGTCCAGCAGCGCATCGGGCGAGACACCCTTGACCACCTGGGCGAGCTTCCACCCGAGGTTGATCGCGTCCTGCACCCCGAGGCCGATCCCTTGACCACCCGCGGGGCTGTGGATGTGGGCGGCGTCTCCTGCGAGCAGCACCCGCCGGTCGCGGTAGGCGGCAGCCTGCCGGGTCGCGTCGGTGAACCGCGAGATCCACGTCGGGTCCTGCACCCCGAAGTCGGTGCCGAACACCGAGGTCAACGCCTCGCTGAGATCCGAGAGCGTCGGCTCGGTGGCCGGGCCGAGCTGCTGCTCCGTCACGACCACCCGGACTGTCCGCCCGTCCTCCAGCACGTGCAGGCCGTGGATGCCCGTCGCGTCCCGGCGGGGCCCCTTCGGCGGCTCCTCGGCGACCTCGACCTCCGCGATCAGGGAGCTCCGGGTCGCCTCGCTGCCGGCGAACTCGATGCCGGCCGCCGTACGGATGACGCTGCGTCCGCCATCGGCCCCGACCAGGTACGCCGCCCGGAACGGATCGCCGTCGGCGACGTGCAGCTCGACGCCGGTGTCGTCCTGGGCGAAACCGGTGACCTCGACCCCGCGACGGATCGGGACGCCCAGCTCCTCGACCCAGCCGAGCAGGATGCGCTCGATGTGGTTCTGGAAGAGCCCGAGCGTGTACGGGTGCCGGCTCGGGAACCCACTGAGGTCCAGCGGGGTGCCGGCGAACGCCGCCGCCTGCACGACCTGCCCCTCGGCAAGGAACCGGTCGGCGATCCCCCGCTGGTCGAGGACCTCGATGGTGCGCGAGTGGAAGCCACCCGCCCGAGATCCCAGCAGCTCCGCCGACGACCGGCGCTCGACGATCGCCACATCGACCCCCGCCAACGCCAGCTCCCCGGCCGCCATCAGGCCCGTCGGCCCGCTCCCCACCACGACGACGTCGTTCATCTCGACCCTGCTTCCCCTAGACAAGGTCGAGCAGTCTGCGGCACGACGGGGGTCTTGCCGCAAGCCCCCACCCGCGCTATACGTTGATAGTGGCAAGGAGTTGTGACTCCTTGCCTTTGTCGCCCCCACCTCTTGCCATCCGCCCCGAGTCCGGCGACTCATACTTGGCCGGTGAAGGTTGACTTCAAGAAGTCGCACGACGCCTACCGCGCGCGGGGCGGGGAGTTCCGGGTCATCGATGTCCCAGCCATGCAGTACCTGATGGTCGACGGCCACGGCGACCCCAACACGTCGCAGGACTACGCCGACGCCCTCGCAGCCCTCTACCCGGTGGCCTACAGGCTGAAGTTCGCCAGCAAGCGTGACCTAGGTCGCGACTACGTCGTACCGCCGTTGGAGGCGCTCTGGTGGGCAGCGGACATGGCCGCGTTCACGTCCGCACGTGACAAGTCGCAGTGGTGCTGGACAGCGATGATCATGACGCCCGACTGGATCTCGGCCCAGCTGTTCGCAGACACGGTAGCGGCCGTGGCCGCGAAGGATCGCCCGGCCAGCCTCGGCAACGTGCGCCTGGAACCCCTCGAGGAGGGTCGCTGCGTGCAGACGCTGCACATAGGTCCGTACGACGACGAGTCAGACGTCCTCGCCGAAATGCACGAGAACTTCATTCCGGAGGCCGGCCTGCGGATGTCCGGAAAACACCATGAGATCTACCTCAACGATGCGCGGCGAGTCGAGCCGGCCAAGCTGCGCACGATCCTTCGCCAGCCCGTCGAGGCGCTGTAGGACTCGCCGCGCCGCTCACGTCCGTCTGTGGAACTTGACCTTGCCGCCTGGGAGCTTGGTGGTCTCGTAGGTGGGGTCGTGGGCGCGGGTGTGGTGGCGGGGGCAGAGCAGGCGGCCGTTCCTCAGGTCGGTGGCGCCGCCCTGGTGCCAGGGTCGGTCGTGGTGGGCGTGGCACATGCCCGGTGGCCAGTCACAACCCTCGGCGGTGCCGGGCGGGGATCATCCCCGCCGTCCTCGGCACCCCATGGTTGAGCGGGATTCTCGCCTCGTGGTTTCGAGGCTCGTCGCTGGCGCTCCTCACACCT
>DASTDJ010000283.1:0-7994 GCA_035710425.1 Nocardioides sp. | reverse complement strand
CGGCCGCGACGGCGACATGCTCGAGCTGGTCCGCGGGCGCAGGCTACCGATCGTGGGAGCCGGTCCGGGCGTCTGGTCCCTCATCCACATCCACGACGCCGCCCGCGCGACCGCCCTGGCCGTCGACCACGGGTCCGCCGGGGTCTACAACGTCGTCGACGACCGGCCCGCGCCCGTCGCCGAGTGGCTCCCTGCGCTGGCGGAGACGATCGGGGCGAAGGGCCCGCGCCGGGTCCCCGCCTGGCTCGCCCGGCCCATGATCGGCCGGCACGGCGTCATGATGATGACCGAGATGCGCGGCTCGTCGAACGCCAAGGCGAAGCGCGAGCTCGGCTGGCAGCCGGCGTACCCGACCTGGCGCGAGGGGTTCCAGCACCTCGGCTGACGACTGGCAAGTTCTCACTGTCGGCCGGGAGGGAAAAGTCACAGACCATTGGCTGAGCCCCCTGGGAGCGAGGGGGCCTCGTGGCCTAGGTTGCCTCGGGTGAAGATCGCAGTAGCAAGGGAGACCCGTGAGGGTGAGACCCGGGTAGCGCTCGTTCCCGAGCTGGTCGAGAAGCTGACCGGGCTCGGGGTCGAGGTGCTGGTCGAGCCCGAGGCCGGTCACGGCGCGCAGATCTCCGACGACGAGTTCACCGAGGCGGGCGCCAAGGTCGACGCCGATGCCCTGGGCGAGGCCGACGTGGTGGTGTCGGTGCGGCCGCTCGGCGCGGACGCCGTACGCCGGCTGCGGCGCGGCACCGCGACCTTCTCGTTCCTCCCGGTCAACCAGGAGCAGGCCCTCGTCGCCGACCTGCGCGACGCCGGCATCACGAGCTTCTCGATGGAGCTGGTCCCGCGGATCTCACGGGCGCAGTCGATGGACGCGCTGTCCTCGCAGGCGCTGGTGTCCGGCTACCGCTGCGCGATCGTCGCTGCCGGGATGCTCCGACGCTTCTTCCCCCTGAACATGACCGCCGCCGGCACGGTCCACCCCGCCGAGGTGGTCGTTCTGGGCGCCGGGGTCGCCGGTCTGCAGGCGATCGCGACCGCCAAGCGGCTCGGCGCGGTGGTGCGTGCCTACGACGTGCGCGCGGCCGCCGCCGAGGAGATCCGCTCGATGGGCGCGAAGGCGATCGAGCTCGAGCTCGAGACCCTCGAGGGCACGGGCGGCTACGCCCGCGAGATGACCGAGGACCGCGCTGCCCGGCAGATGGAGCTGCTGGCGCCGTACATCGCCGACGCGGACGCGCTGATCACGACTGCCGCCGTGCCCGGCAGGCAGGCGCCGGTGCTGGTCACCCGCGCCATGGTCGAGCAGATGCGGCCGGGCTCGGTCGTGGTCGACCTGGCCGCCGAGAGCGGCGGCAACGTCGAGGGCTCGGTGCCCGGCGAGGTGGTGCGGATCGGCAACGCCCAGGTATGGGGCGGCCAGAACGTGCCCGCCCAGATGCCCGGCCCCTCGTCCAAGCTCTACGCGCAGAACATCGTCAACATCGTCACGCTGATGACCGTCAAGGCCGAGGACGAGGGCGGCGCCGCGACCTTCGCGCCCGACTTCGACGACGAGATCGTGGCCGGTGCGTGCGTCACCCACGACGGCGCCATCCGGCACGAGCCGACCCGCGAGGCGATCGAGGGCCCGGCCCCGGAGGCGCCACCACAGCCGGACCCGGAGCCGGAGGCCGCCCCCGAGGATCTGCCCTACGACCAGGAGGAGGACCAGTGAGCAACGACATCATCTGGCTCACGTTCTTCGTGCTCAGCGTGTTCGTCGGCATCGAGGTGATCTCCAAGGTCTCCTCGACGCTGCACACGCCGCTGATGTCGGGCGCCAACGCGATCCACGGGATCATCCTGCTCGGCGCCATCCTGGTCGCCGGCTCCGCCGACGGGGGCATCGCGTTGTTCGTCGCGCTGGTCGCCGTGGTGCTGGCCGCGGTCAACATGGTCGGCGGCTTCCTGGTCACCGACCGGATGCTGCAGATGTTCACCCAGAGGAAGAAGAAGCCTGCCCCTGAGACGTCGGGGGAGGCCGGCTGATGCCTACCTGGGCCCAGTTCGTCTACCTGCTCTGCGCGGTCTGCTTCATCCTCGCGCTCAAGGGGCTCTCCGGTCCCAAGACCGCCCGCTCCGGCAACCTGATCGGCGCCGCCGGCGCCGTCGTGGCCTGCGCGCTGCCGTTCTTCTACGTCGACGACATGGACAACGTCGCCCTGATCCTGGTCGCGGTCGCGATCGGTACGGCGGGCGGTGCGTTCGGCGCCCAGAAGGTCCAGATGACCCAGATGCCGCAGATGGTGGCGCTCTTCAACGGCGTGGGCGGCGGCGCTGCCGCGCTGGTCGCGCTGCTCGAGCTCGAGCACTTCGTCGACACCGACATCAGGGCCGTCTACCTGATCGCGACCGCGTTCACGATCCTGGTCGGCTCGGTCTCGTTCGCCGGCTCGATCATCACCTTCGCGAAGCTGCAGGAGCTGATGACCTCGCGGCCGGTGGTCTTCCCCGGCCTGCCGGTCGTGTTCGGCGCCGCACTGGTGGGCGCCCTGGCCCTGTCCGGCGTCACGGTCGCGGAGCCCGTCATGTGGGCGGGCATCGTGCTGGCCCTGGTCGGGCTCGCCGTGGGCGTGCTGCTGGTGCTCCCGGTCGGCGGCGCCGACGTACCGATCGTGATCTCGCTGCTCAACGCGTTCACCGGCCTCACCGTCGCCGCGGGCGGCTACGTGCTGCAGAACACCGTGCTCCTGGTGGCCGGCACCCTGGTGGGCGCCAGCGGTACCTTCCTCACCCTGCTGATGGCCAAGGCGATGGGTCGCTCGGTGGCCAACATCCTGTTCGGCGCGCTCAAGGGCGGGTCCACGCTCGGCGCCGGCGAGGCCTCCGACCGTCCGGTCCGCTCAGCCGGGCCTGAGGACGCCGCGATCATGCTCAACTACGCCGATCGGGTGATCATCGTGCCGGGCTACGGGCTCGCGGTCGCCCAGGCCCAGCACGCGCTGCGCGAGCTGGTCGACGTCCTCAACGAGCGCGGCGGCAAGGTCGACTACGCCATCCACCCCGTCGCCGGCCGGATGCCCGGCCACATGAACGTGCTGCTCGCGGAGGCCCAGGTCCCCTACGAGCAGCTCAAGGAGATGGACGACATCAACGGCGACTTCAAGGACACCGACGTGGTGCTGATCGTCGGCGCGAACGACGTCGTCAACCCTGCGGCCAAGACCACGCCGGGCGCCCCGATCTACGGCATGCCGATCCTGAACGCAGACGAGGCCAAGCAGATCATCTTCATGAAGCGGTCGATGCGCCCCGGGTTCGCCGGCATCGAGAACGAGCTGCTCTTCGACGAGAAGACCACATTGCTGTTCGGTGACGCCAAGGACTCGATGAGCAAGCTGCTCAAGGCCGTCGAGGCGCTCTGAGCTGCCCGTTGCCTGACTTCACGCCGTTCCACCAGGACCTGACCTGGATGACGCCGCTCTCGGAGGCGCGCGCCGAACGGTTGGTCGGGTTCCTCGCGCAGTCGGAGCCCGCGACGGTCTTCGACATCGGGTGCGGTTGGGCCGAGCTGTTGCTGCGGGTCCTGGCGGCGTCGCCGTCCTCCCACGGCCGCGGTGCCGACCTCGACGCGGTCGCGATCGCACGTGGCCGGTCGGAGGCGGAGCGACGCGGCCTCGGGGCGAGGGTGGAGCTGCTCGAGGCGGACGCCCGCGAGATCGCCGGACCTGCCGACGCCGTGCTGTGCATCGGCTCCAGCCAGGTGTGGGGGCCGCCGGTCGAGGACGCTCGGCCGTTGGACTACGCCGCCGCGCTGGCGGCGCTGCGTGACTTGGTGCCTCGGGGCGGCCGAGTCGTCTACGGCGAGGGAGTCTGGTCGCAGCCGCCGACGCCCGCCGCGGTCGCGCCCCTGGCCGGCCGGGACGACGAGTTCGTGTCCCTGCCGGAGCTGCTGGAGCTGGTGGCGGCGGCCGGCTTCATGCCGGTCCAGGTGCACGAGGCGGGCGTGGACGAGTGGGACGAGTTCGAGTCCGGCTTCGCCGCCCGCTACGCGCACTGGCTGGCCGAGCACGGCTCGGAGCACCCCGATGCCGACGAGGTGGGGTCGCGAGCGGCGCGGCAGCGGGCGGCGTACTTCTCCGGCTATCGGGGCGTCCTCGGCATGGCCTACCTCTGCCTGGTCGCGGCCTGACCTGACGTAACGCCCTACGCCGGGAGTCGTTGGACTAGACATGTTGCGCCGGTTGCGCCTCCTCGTCGCCGCGCCCCTCGCCGTCCTGCTGGCGGTGGGCGCGGCTCCATCCCAGGCGGACCCGATCGTGCTGCCGGACGTCCTCGCGCCGATCGACTCCGGCCACCTCCTGTCGTGCACGGAGCTGGTGCCGCACGCGATCGCGATCACCGACAAGCGGGTGCGCCTGGACCTGCGGATCCTGCTCGACGGCGTCGGGAGGGCCAGGGCCCGCCGCGCCGTCACGTCGATGCGCAGGGCCTACGGTCCGCTGGGCATCCGGGTCGCGCCGTCGTACGAGAAGGTGCGCTTCCAGGGGTCCGACGCCGCCGGCCTGACCCGCCAGGCGAAGCGCCACTACGGCGGCAAGCGGCCGCGCGGCACCGACATCGTCTACACGATGACGAGCAAGGACATCACCGCCGCGGGCGTGCTCGGCGACGACGTGGCGGGGCTCGCGGACTGCATCGGCGGCGTCAGGTTCGCGCGCCGGGCGTTCGCGGTCGGGGAGGCGTTCCCCTCCGGTGTCGACACCGGCAAGACGATGGCCCACGAGGTGGGCCACCTCATGGGCGGCCACCACCACTACACGAGCCCCGAGGGGTTGCTCGGGCCGGGAGCGAACCTGCTCGACCTGATGGGTCCGAGCCTGAGCCTGATCAGCCTGCGCCTCTCGACCCTCAACTCACTGATGGTGCGGGGCCACGCGCAGAGGTACGCCGCCTGACGAGGCTCAGCCGCCGACGACGCCGTAGAGCCGGTCGCCGGCGTCGCCCAGGCCGGGCACGATGTAGCCCTTGTCGTTGAGCTTCTCGTCCATCGCCGCGGTGACCACCGTGACCGGCACGTCGTGACCCTCGAGCTCGCGCTCCAGGCGCTCGCAGCCCTCGGGCGCGGCGAGCAGGCAGACGGCGGTGATGTCGTCGGCGCCGCGGTCGGTGAGGAACTTGATCGCCGCGGCGAGGGTACCGCCGGTCGCGAGCATCGGGTCGAGCACGTAGCACTGGCGGCCGGACAGGTCGTCGGGGAGGCGTTCGGCGTACGTCGAGGCCTGCAGCGTCTCCTCGTTGCGCACCATGCCGAGGAACCCGACCTCCGCGGTGGGCAGCAGCTTCATCATCCCGTCGAGCATGCCGAGGCCGGCGCGCAGGATCGGCACCACCAGCGGCTTCGGCGAGGCCAGCTTCACGCCGGTCGTCGGTGACACCGGGGTGACGATCTCGTGCGCCGCGACGCGGACGTCGCGGGTCGCCTCGTAGGCCAGCAGCGTGACCAGCTCGTCGGCCAGGCTCCGGAACGTCGGGGAGTCGGTGCGCTCGTCCCGCAGGACGGTGAGCTTGTGGGCGACGAGCGGGTGGTCCACGACATGGGTGCGCATGCGCGTGACCCTATCCCCGTGTCGCGCCACGGCGAATGGGCTGGTCCGGCACGGCCCCGCGTGCCACTCTGGAGGCGTCCCGAGGTGCCCGCGCAGGACGGAGGTGCGACATGGCCGACCAGCTCGACGGAGTCGACTTCGCCCTGGCCGCCTACCGCGAGGAGGGCGTCTGGCAGGTTCAGGAGCTCGCGCACGACGTACTCACCGATGTCGAGACGCTCTCCCATGCGCTGCGGCGCTTCCCCGGCGACCACGGGGCCGTCGGCATGGTCGCGATCGACGAGGACTTCTTCCTGGTCGCCAGGGTCGCGGGTGCCCAGACCCGGGTGCTGCTGTCCGACGTGACGGCCGCGGAGGAGTGGGAGATCGCCCGCTCTGCGCTCGAGTTCCTCGGCCTCCCGCCGTGGGAGGACGACGACGAGCCGATCCCGGCCGGTGACCTCGACCTGCTCGCCGATCTCGGGATGACCGCGATGGACATGGGCGTGCTGCTCGACGACCTGGACCTCTACCCCGACGAGGCGCTGTCCGAGGTGGCCCGCCGGCTCGGCTTCGGCGCGCAGTTCGACGACGCCGTCGACCTGACCTCCGCCTGACCTTGACCGACCGGACCTGGCGGGAGCCGATGCTCGCCGCCCTCGACGAGGCGCGGGCGGCGCTCGCGACCGACGACGTACCGATCGGCGCGGTGGTCGTCGACGCCGCCGGGGCCGTCATCGCACGCGGCCGCAACGTCCGCGAGGCCGCCGCCGACCCCACCGGCCACGCCGAGGTCGTCGCGCTCCGGGCCGCCGCCGCGGCCCGCGACGAGTGGCGGCTGACCGGCTGCACCCTGGTGGTCACCCTCGAGCCGTGCACGATGTGCGCCGGCGCCGCCGTACTGGCCAGGGTCGACCGCATCGTCTTCGGCGCCTACGACGACAAGGCCGGTGCCGTCGGCAGCCTCTGGGACGTCGTCCGCGACCGCCGCCTCAACCACCGACCCGAGGTGGTCCCCGGCGTACTCGCCGCTGAGTCCACCACCCTGCTGGACGACTTCTTCCGCACCCACCGGAGCTCCCCCGACTAGCGGGCCGAGTCGGCGCGTCTTGACCCGAGGAGGGGGTCGAGTCGGCGCGTCTTGGCAAGCACCGAGCGTCGAGTCGGCGCGTCTTGACCCGAAGACGGGGTCGAGTCGGCGCATCTTGGCGCCGGCTTCGCCGTCTTGCGCCGGCTCGTGCACATAGCGGACACATGTTGCGCCGACTCGACCCGATTCAACGGTGAGGATGCGCCGACTCGACGGGTTAGGCGGTGCCCTCGATGTGCAGGGTCAGCTTCTTCATGAGGCGGTTGAGGGTCGCGAGCTCCTTGCGGGTCAGGGCCGTCGCGAGCTCGTCCTCGGCGTCACCGCGCATCGCCATCGCCCGCCGCCAGATCGCCGCCCCTTCGCGGGTCACCTCGATGTCGACCCGGCGGCGGTCCTCGGGCGCGGGGGTGCGCTTGAGGAGGCCGCGCTTCTCCAGGCCGTCGAGCCGGCCGGTCATGCCCGCTCCGGAGACCCCGAGGTCACGGCCGAGGTCGCCGGGGGAGGCGCGGCCCGGCGTGTCCCGGATCATCAGCTTGTGCAGGGTGTCGTACTCGAAGTCCTGCAACCCCACATCGGCCAGCGCCGCCTGCTTGGCCTGCTTGAAGTAGCGGTCCAGCGCGCCGACCCGCACCGTCATCGCCTCCACCTCGTCATCGAACTTGATGTCGATCCAGTGGTCCCGCCATCGCTCGACGTGCAGATCGGCTCGGTCCTTCGGCACGGTCACCACACTATCCAAGGATTAATTCGTTGACGAATAGTTCGCTAGCGAAGTAATATCGCGGCCGTGACCAGGGAAGGCGACCACGTACTGCGGCACCCGGCTTACCGCGCGCTGCTGACCGGGCACACGGTCAACTACCTCGGCAACGGCATCGCTCCGGTGGCGCTGGCATTCGCGGTGCTCGACCTCGGCGGCGACGCTACCGACCTCGGCCTGGTCGTCGGCCTCTACGCCCTCGCCGACGTCGCAGCCGTGCTGTTCGGCGGCGTGCTCGGCGACCGGGTGTCCCGCCGGATGATGATGCAGGGCTGCAGCGCAGCGGCCGCGATCGTGCAGGGCGTGGCGGCGGTGGCCCTGATCGGCGGATGGTCGAGCCTGCCCTTCCTCGCGGCCACCGGCATGCTGATCGGCGCGCTGGGCGCACTGGGCAGCCCGAGCTCGTCGGCGATCACCCAGCAGACCGTCCCGGCGGGGCTGCTCCAGCAGGCGATCAGCTGGCGCCGTCTCGGCCAGAACATCGCGATGATCGTCGGCGCCGGCCTGGCCGGGCTGATGGTGGCGAGCGCCGGCAGCGGCTGGGCGCTGGCCGTTGACGCCGCCACCTTCGCGGTGGCCGCGG
>DASTDJ010000282.1:0-9873 GCA_035710425.1 Nocardioides sp. | reverse complement strand
GAACAGCGGTCGCCGGCCCATGGAGCCACCGAAGGCGTTCTGCACCTCGAACACCTCGATCGCTGGTCCGAACTCGAGCTCGCCGAACGTCGCCACGCGTTCGATCCCTGGTGAGCGGGCGAGCGCGAGCGCGACCAGCGTCGACGGCGTCGACAGGGAGACGTCCGGGTCGAGGTCGTGGCGCACCAGGACCTTGTCGACACCGATCCGCTCCAGCATGTTACGGAGGTACGGCGACCCCGCGCCGCTCTCGAGGTACTCCTCGAGTGCCGAGAGCATCCGGATCGTCGGGGCCGGCGTGAGCGGCACCTGGGAGCGGGTCACCCACCGGGAGTCGGCGAGCACCTGCATCGGCTCCTCCATCGTCCAGCCCCAGGTCTGGATGCCGAACCCGGAGCCAGGTACGACCCACGCGGCGCCGTCGGTCTCGGTGTCGTCGAGGTAGGCGGCCGCCTGCGACCAGTACTCCGGCATCTGCTCCCAGCCGGGCGTTCGGAGGTGCGCCGCCAGCATCGGCCACGACATGCCGACCAGGCCGAGCGTGACCGCTCCCACGAGGACACCGGCAGCGACCCGGCGCACCCGAGGCAGCAGGACCCGCCGCGACCGCGACCGGATCGTGCGGACCAGCCCGTCGACCACCACCGCCAGGCCCAGACACACGGGCACCCGCAGGATCGGATCGGCCTTGGCGATGTTGCGCAGCGGTGCGAGCGGCCCGTCGAGCAGGTCGCGGATCGGCGCGCTCAGCGGACTGTCGAGCGGGGCGACGTGGGCGATCGAGAGGAAGGTCAGGCCGAGGGCGGTGCACACCAGCAGCGGCACCCGGTAGCGCCCGCGGTAGACGAGCAGGCCGACCACGCCGAGGGCGGCCAGCGCCCCCGAGGCCAGCACCACCCACCAGGTGTAGGAGACGTCGTACCCGGCGGGCCACCAGCGGTTGCCGCTGACCACGACCGGGTTGACCCAGTTGCTCGCCCCGCGCAGCGAGGACGCGAACCCAGCGGTCTCCGTGGTCGTGCGCGCGTCCTCGACGTAGTCGAAGAACGGCGGGCTGTAGGCGCCCAGCCGGAGCAGCGAGAGCGCCCACCAGAGGTTGACCGCCGTCATCAGCCCGCCCCACCACAGGACGAAGGACCAGCCCAGCCGGCGGGTCGCCCAGGCCCACACCACGAAGACGACGAGCAGGGCGGCCGGCGCCGCCGTCGCCGTACCGTTGACGCCGCCGGCGAACGCGAACGCCGCGGCGGACAGCACCGCCGCGTTGCGTGGACGCATCCTCCCGTTGATCGCGTGCACGATCGGCAGCAGCGCCCACGGCAGCACCGCCCCGGGCAGGATCTCTGCGCTGCGGACGCCGAGCTCGGCGATGTGCCGCGGGTTGAGCCCGTAGCAGAGACCGGCGATGGCGGCGGCCCACGGACCCAGCGAGATCGCGCGGGCCACCCGGCGCAGGCCCTCGCAGGCCACGACCAGCACCAGCACCGACCAGGCGCGCTCGGCGACCCAGCCCGGCACCTGCAACGACTCGAGCGCGGCGAAGAACGAGCCCTGCGGGAACAGGTAGCCGTAGGCCTGGTTCTGCAGCTCGCCCAGCGAGACCCGCGGGCTCCACAGCGAGAACGTGCCGCGCAGGAACGACCCCGGCGCCTCGGTCAGGTCGAGGCGGGTGTCGGAGGTGGTCTGTCCCCACTTCTCGGTGACCACGAAGACGGCCAGCACCAGGTAGACCGTCCAGCAGAGGATGCCGGCGTGACGCGCATCATCCCTCCGGTCCTCCATGGCGCAGCAACTGTAGACGCCGACTACGCTCGCGGGCGTGACGACGCTGGGTGCCGACCGCCCCTCGCGCCTGCGTGCCCTGATGCGCGGCAGCGGCGGGCTCGCGGTGGCGATCCTGGTGATGAACGTCGCGACGTACGGCTTCCAGATCGTGGCGGCCCGGGCCCTCGGTCCCGCGGCGTACGGCGCGGTGGCCTCGCTGATGGCGCTGCTGCTCGTGGTCGCCGTCGTCCAGCTAGGGCTGCAGGCGACCGCGGCGCGCCGGATCGCGGCGACGCCGGAGAACGTGTCGAAGATCGCCCCGGCGATGCTGCGGCTGACCGTGCTGGCGTCGGTCGCGCTCGGCCTCGTGTTGCTGGCCGCCTCACCGCTGGTGTGGCACGTGCTCCGGCTGGAGAGCATCGTGCCCGCGCTGCTGGTCGCGCTCTCGGCGGTGCCGCTGACCATGGTGGGCGGTCAGGCCGGCATCCTGCAGGGCGAGCGGCGCTGGCTGGCCCTGGGCATCCTCTACCTGTCGATGGGCGTGCCCCGGCTGCTGTTCGGAACGCTCTTCATCCTCGTGAAGCCCAACGAGACGGCCGCGATGATCGGGGTGGCGCTGGGCGCCTTCACGGCCGTCGCGGTCGGCGCCTGGCTGCTGCGCGACGACGTCCACCACGGGGAGGGTGAGCGCGACCCGCTGCGCAACACGCTGCGCGAGTCGACCCGCAACACCCTCGCGCTGCTGGCGTTCTTCGCGCTCTCCAACGCCGACATCGTGGTGGCCCGCAACGTCCTCGACTCCCACGACGCCGGTCTCTACGCCGGTGGGCTGATCCTGACGAAGGCGGTGCTGTTCCTGCCGCAGTTCGTGGTCGTGGTCGCGTTCCCTGCGATGTCGACGCCCGGCGAGCGACGACGCGCGCTGATCGGCAGCCTCGGCCTGGTGCTGCTGCTGGGTCTGGTCGCGGTCCTCGGCGCCTGGCTGTTGTCCGACGTCGCGATGATCTTCATCGGCGGCGACGAGTACGCCGAGGTGCAGGACCAGCTGTGGCTGTTCGCGATCCTCGGCACCCTGCTGTCGATGCTCCAGCTGCTGGTCTACGCGGTGCTGGCCCGCCAGGGCGGACGGTCGGCGATCCTGTTCGGCGCCGCCGTCGTGGCGCTGGCGATCGCGGCGACCATGATCACCACGCTGGACCAGCTGATCCTCACCGTCATCGCCATCGACTCGGTGCTGCTGGCGGCGCTGCTCGCGATCAGCCTGTGGCGGCTGAGCCGCCAGCCCGCCGCGCCGGCGCTCGGCGCGCCACCGACTTAGTGGGCGGCTTCGTGCCAGCTGTGGCCGGTGCCGACCGAGACGTCGAGCGGAACCAGCAGGTCGGCCGCGCCGCCCATCTGGTCACGCACGAGTGACTCGAGCGCGTCGCGCTCACCCTCGGCCACCTCGAACACGAGCTCGTCGTGCACCTGGAGCAGCATCCGCGAGCGGAGGTCGCCCTCCTCGATGGCCCGCTGCACGCGCAGCATCGCGACCTTGATCAGGTCGGCCGCCGAGCCCTGGATCGGCGCGTTGAGCGCCATCCGCTCGGCCATCTCGCGCCGCTGCCGGTTGTCGCTGGTGAGGTCGGGCAGGTAGCGACGCCGACCCCAGATGGTCTCGGTGAACCCGGTCTTGCGAGCCTCGTCGACCACGCCCCCGAGGTAGTCGCGGATGCCGCCGAAGGTCTCGAAGTACTCGTCCATCAGGCCGCGCGCCTCGCCCGGCTCGATGCCGAGCTGCTGGCCGAGCCCGAACGCGGACAGGCCGTAGGCCAGGCCGTAGTTCATCGCCTTGATCTTGGCCCGCATCTCGACCGTGACGTCGTCAGCCGGCACGTCGAACACCCGGGCCGCGGTGATCGAGTGGAAGTCGCGGCCGGACTTGAACGCCTCGATGAGCAGCGCGTCCTCGGAGAGGTGGGCCATGATCCGCATCTCGATCTGGCTGTAGTCGGCGGTCATCAGGCACTCGTAGCCCTTGCCGACCACGAAGCCCTCGCGGATCCGCCGCCCCTCCTCGGTACGGATCGGGATGTTCTGCAGGTTGGGGTCGGTGCTCGACAGCCGGCCGGTGGCCGCGATCGTCTGGTTGAACGTCGTGTGGATGCGCCCGTCGGGGGTCACGGTCTTGAGCAGGCCCTCGATGGTCTGCCGCAGCCGGATCACGTCGCGATGGCGCAGCAGGTGGAGCAGGAACGGGTGCTCGGTCTTGACGTAGAGCGCCTGCAGCGCGTCGGCGTCGGTGGTGTAGCCGGTCTTGGTGCGCTTGGTCTTCGGCATCCCCAGCTCGTCGAACAGCACCACCTGCAGCTGCTTCGGCGAGCCGAGGTTGATCTCCTTGCCGATCACTGCGAACGCCTCGTCGGCGGCCTGCTTCACCTCGACCCCGAAGTGCTGCTCGAGGGACTCGAGGTGGTCGAGGTCGACCGCGATCCCGGTCTGCTCCAGCAGCGCCAGCACGTTGACCAGCGGCATCTCGATCTCGGTCAGCAGCCGGTGGCCACCGGCGCGCTCGACCTGGTCGGAGAGCTCGATCGACAGGTCGAGCACGGCCCGGGCGTGCACCATGGCGGACTGCGCGACGCTGCCGTCCTCGTCGAACAACATGCCCTGGTCGCCGTCGCCCTCCTGCTGGAGCTCACGGTGCAGGTAGCGAAGGGTCAGGTCGGCCAGGTCGTAGGACCGCTGGTCGGGGCTGACGAGGTAGGCGCCCAGCGCGGTGTCCTCGGCGACGCCGACGAGGGTCCAGCCGTGCGCGGCCAGCGCCACCATCGGGCCCTTGGCGTCGTGGAGCACCTTCGGTCGCGACGGGTCGGCGAGCCAACCCGCGAGCGCGGCGTCGTCGGCCGGGCTCATCGCCTCGACATCGACATAGGCCGCGCGGCCGTCGGCGAGGGCGAGCCCGACACCCAGGACCCGGCCGGTGCCGCTCCCCCAGGTGCCCCGCACATGGACGCCGACGCGCTCGTCGCCGAGCCCCTCGAGCCAGTCAGCGACGGCGTCGGGGGCGAGGGTGGTGCCCTCGAGCTCGAAGCCGCCCTCGACCTCCGGCTCCGCCTCCGGCGCCAGGACGTCCATGATCCGGGTCCTCAGCTCGCCCCGGAACTCCAGCTCGTCGAGCAGCGCCAGGGCGGTCGGACGGTCCCATTCGCGCAGCAGGAGGTCCTCCGGCAGCTTGTCGAGGTCGAGGTCGCAGACCAGCGCGTTGAGCCGGCGGTTGCGGATCACGTCACCGAGGTGCTCGCGCAGCGCCTCGCCCTTCTTGCCGGTGATCTCGTCGGCGTGGGCGATGACGTTGTCGAGACCGTCGTACTGGTTGATCCACTTGGCCGCGAACCCCACACCGACCCCGGGCACCCCCGGCAGGTTGTCGGAGGTCTCCCCCACCAGCGCGGCGATCTCGGGGTAGCGCTCGGGCGGCACGCCGTACTTGTCCTGCACCGCCTCCGGCGTCATCCGGGCCAGGTCGGACACGCCCCGCATCGGGTAGAGCACCGTGGCCCGGTCGCTGACCAGCTGGAAGGAGTCGCGGTCGCCGCTCACGATCAGCACGTCCATGTCGGCGGCCACCGCCTGGGTGACGAGGGTGCCGATGATGTCGTCGGCCTCGTAGCCGGGCTGCTTCAGGTACGGGATGTGCAGCGCGTCGAGGAGCCTCTCGATCAGCGGTAGCTGGCTGCTGAACTCGTCGGGCGTCTTGTTGCGCTTCGCCTTGTACTCGGAGTACTCCTCCGTCCGGAACGTCGTGCGCGAGACGTCGAACGCGACGCCGACGTGCGTGGGCTGCTCGTCGCGGAGCACGTTGGTGAGCATCGAGGTGAAGCCGTAGACCGCGTTGGTGTGCTGACCGGTGGCCGTCGAGAAGTTCTCGACCGGCAGCGCGAAGAACGCGCGATAGGCCAGCGAGTGACCGTCGAGCAGGAGCAGGCGGGGGCGGTCGGCGGTGGTGGCATCGGGCACCCGCCGATGCTAACCGTCGCCGCCGACAGCAGAATGGCCGCATGAGCGCCGAGCAGCCCACGGAGAACCCTGAAGAGAAGACGGCCGCCCCGACGATCGAGGAGTTCATCGCCGGGTTGCCCCAGGGCATGGGGGCCCTCAACGACACCATGGGCATCGAGCTCAAGGAGATCTCACCCGAGCGGGTCGTCGCCACGATGCCGGTCGAGGGCAACACCCAGCCCTACGGCCTCCTCCACGGTGGGGCGTCGGTCGTGCTGGCGGAGACCCTGGGCTCCGTCGGCTCCGGGCTGCACGCCCACCCCGACCGCTTCTCCGTGGGCGTCGACATCAACGCCACCCACCACCGCTCCGCCACCGCCGGCACGCTCACCGGCGTCGCCACCGCCATCCACCTGGGGCGTACGTCGGCGAGCTACGAGATCGTGATCACCGACGAGGCCGGCCGCCGCATCTGCACCTCACGCATCACCTGCGCCCTGGTCCCCGCGGATCGCTTCCGCTGACCCCTCCCCGTCACATCGGGACTTGTGGCCTCGCCCGGCGGTCAGCGGAGGGGCTGGGCCCGCTTCATCGAACGACGGGCGGCGAGCACGCGGGTGAGGTGACGACCGCCGGTTGTGGACAGCCCAGGACGGTGCGCGGTCAGCTTGGCGCGCATGGTCGGCGCGGCCGCCACGCGCGTCACCGCCAGCGGCCCGAGGCCCAGTCGGGCCATGAACCGGTTGGCGTCGCGGGAGCCGGAGGACGCCGCCGTCAGCACGTGCGCCGCGCCCAGCTCGTCGGCGAACGTGACCGCACACTCCATCAGCGAGGTGCCGATGCCGTGACGGCGGAACTGCGGGAAGACGTGGGGGGAAACGGCCTCAACGACCGGCTCCAGGTTGACGGCGGTCAACGTGGTCAACCGCAGGAACACCGCGCCCGCGACCTCGCCGTCGTACTCCGCCACCACGAGCCGCTGCTCGGCCGAGTCGGCCGCCGCCTTGATGATCAGCTCGAGATCGGCGACCTGATCCTGATGGTCGACGCGCCGTAGGGCCTCTCCCCATAGCTCCGCCAGCAGCGGCGCATCGGTCAGCTCGGCACTTCTCATCGACACCAGCGAGCGGCTCACAAGGCGGCAGACTACGCTCAGCCCGCCCAGTTGCAAGAGGAGTTGCCAGAGGAGAGTCGTGATCCCCGGAATCGGTACGGCGGTCAACGTGCTCGCTGTGCTGGTCGGAGCGGTGATCGGCAAGCTGCTCGGCAACCGGCTGCCGACCCGCACCCGGGAGCTCGTGACCGACGGTCTGGGCCTGGTCACCCTGCTGATCGCGGCCACCTCCGCGATGGCGGTCCTGGACCCCGATCTCTCCGACGCGGTCGGCGACAGCGCGCCGATGCTGATCGTGCTCGGCGCGGTGCTGATCGGCGGCATCGCTGGCTCGCTGCTGCGGCTGGAGGCGCGGATCGAGGGGTTCGGCGGCTGGCTGCAGCGCCGCCTCGCCGGCGAGACCAGCTCGGAGGAGCGGCATCGCTTCATCGAGGGCTTCGTGGTGTCCTCGCTGATCTTCTGCACCGGTCCACTCACGATCCTGGGGGCCCTGAACGACGGTCTCGGCAACGGCGCGGACCAGCTCTTCCTCAAGTCCGCCCTCGACGGGTTCGCGGCGATCGCGTTCGCCGCGGCCTTCGGCTGGGGAGTCGCGGCCAGCGCGATCACCGTCGTGGTCGTCCAGGGATCGCTGACCGTCCTAGGAGTGCTCTTGGGCGACGTACTGCCCGATGCGCACCTGGCCGCGATCACCGCCACCGGGGGTCTGTTGCTGGTGGGGATAGCGCTACGGTTGCTCCGCATTCGGGAGATCCCGGTCGCCGACCTTTTACCTTCCCTGTTGGTTGCCCCGGGGCTCGTCGCACTGGTGGCGGCCATACGCTGAGCTAACGATTTGCCTGCCCTTTCGCGTGTGAGCCACGTCACTCGCTATTGTCCTGCCACGACCACGCCGCATCGGCGTTGGAACGGAGGAAAATGTCTACACGAGCCCTGCGTCTCGGGGTCGCCCTAGGAGTCGTCTTTCTCGCACTCCTCGCCACCCTTGCGCCGGTAGCCGTGGCCTCTCCCGCAACAGCCGCCGACGGTGCGGCCAGCTGCGAGCGAGCCGAGGCGACCGATGACGACGTGATCTCGATCCTCGGCCGGATCTGTGACCGCCGAGAGTCGCCCCAGGCACCCGTAGAGGGCGTCACCTTCACCGTCGAGAACGACGCCGGAGAGGTCGTCGGCGAGGCGGTGTCCGGCCCGGACGGCACGTTCGTGATCGACCTCCCGGGCTCGGCCATCGACAACCTCGGCAAGCAGTTCGTGGTCAAGCTCGACACGGACACGCTGCCTGAGGACACCGAGCCCGAGGTGCTCACGCGCACGGTCTCGGTCAACCTCGACACCGACCAGTCCGTCACGTTCCCGATCGGCGAGGCGGGCCCGGGCGACACCGGCTTCTTCACCGAGGCACTCCAGCTGACCATCGGCGGGATCGTCTTCTCCGTGCTCCTCGCGATGTCGGCGCTCGGGTTGTCGATGATCTTCGGCACGACCGGGTTGACCAACTTCGCCCACGGCGAGCTCGTGACGTTCGGCGCCCTGGTGGCGTTCGCCGTTGACCGGCTCCCCGGGCAGATCGAGATCGGCGGCGCCAACGTCACCATCATCCTCGGCGTGATCGCTGCGTTCGTGGTCTCCGGGATGTTCGGCTGGGTCAACGACGCCGGCCTCTGGAAGCCCCTGCGCCGTCGCGGAAGCGGCCTGGTCGCGATGATGATCGTGAGCATCGGCCTGTCGATCTTCCTGCGGAACGTCTTCCAGTTCTTCGCCGGGGCGCAGAGCCAGAACTACTCGCAATACTCCGCGGTCCAGCCGTGGGAGATCGGCCCGGTCCTCCTGACCTCCAAGGAGCTGATGGTGACCGTGATCGGCCTCGCGGTCCTGGTCGCCACCACCAGCCTGCTCCAGTTCACGAGGCTCGGGAAGGCCACTCGTGCGGTGGCCGACAACGCCGGGCTCGCGTCCGCGACAGGCATCAACGTCGAGCGGGTGATCCGCCTGGTGTGGGTCGGCGGTGCCGCCCTTGCCGGACTGGCCGGAGCGCTCCTCGGGCTCACCCAGGGCTTCGACTACCAGCTCGGGTTCAAGATCCTGCTGCTGATCTTCGCTGCCGTCGTCCTCGGCGGTCTCGGCACGATCTGGGGAGCCATCGTCGGAGCGTTCGTCATCGGCCTGCTGGTCGAGCTCTCGACGCTGTTCGTCCCCGCTGAGTTCAAGTTCGTGGGCGCGCTGCTCGTGCTCATCATCGTCCTGCTGATCAGGCCCCAGGGTCTGCTCGGGCGGGCGCAGAGGATCGGCTGAGAAGGAGGCATAGACATGGACTTTCCCAATCTCCTGAGCCTGTCCCTGCAGCAGGCGTTCGGACCCACCGCGATCATCTACTGCCTGGCGGCCATCGGTCTCAACGTGCACTTCGGCTACACCGGACTGCTCAACTTCGGCCAGGCGGCCTTCATGATGGTCGCCGGCTACTCGTTCGTCTCGGTCGCGACGATCTGGGACCTCAACCTCTGGCTCGGCATTCCCCTGGCAGTGGTCATGACGATCCTCCTTGCGTTGCTCCTGGGCGTCCCGACGCTGCGGTTGCGCGCCGACTACCTGGCGATCGTGACGATCGCGGCGGCAGAGGTGATCCGACAAACGATCAGCGCCGCCAGCTTCTCGGAGACGTTCGGCGGCCAGGACGGCGTGACCGGCTTCATCGGGGCCTTCCGCGACCTGAACCCCTATTCGGAGCCGTTCAAGATCGGCGGGGTGGAATGGAGTGCCTACGACTTCTGGGTGATGACCGTCGGCTGGGTGCTCGTCGCGATCTGCTGCGTCATCGTCTGGCTGCTGATGCGCAGCCCCTGGGGTCGAGTACTGAAGTCGATCCGTGAGGACGAGGACGCCGTTCGCTCGCTCGGCAAGAACGTCTACTCCTTCAAGATGCAGTCCCTCATCATCGGCGGCATGTTCGGTGCCCTGGCCGGGATCATGACCGCCCTGCGCTCGGCATCGATCGGGCCGTCGTTCTTCGCCAC
>DASTDJ010000281.1:0-19234 GCA_035710425.1 Nocardioides sp. | reverse complement strand
ACGAGCGCGTACCGCTCGGGCTCGTCGGGGAAGAACCCCCAGGTTCCGGTCAGCATCAACGCAGCAACGATCAGCCGTTGGTAAACGAGGTGGGCCTCAGCCGCTGCCCAGCCAAGCGCCACGCACCAGATCACCAGCACGGCGGTGTACTTCTCGGTTCCCTCTGCGCTGATCCCGATCAGCGCGTAGCGGACGGCCAGGCCGACCCCGACGACCACCAGGGCAGCCGTGAACGGCCGATGTCGCTGCCAACGATCGACGGGGCCCACGAGCAGCACCAGCGCCAAGGCCAGGTAGCACCACACGAGGACGTCGAGGAACCAGAACTGCCAGTCCGGAGTCCAGCGGTCGCCGCCCACCACCTGGTTGAGGTAGAGCGCGGTCGCGGGTCGGTAGTCCCCGGACAGCGCGCCGGCAGCAGCTATCCAGAGCGTGGCGGGGACAGCGAAGGCCGCGGTGGTGGTCACCAGCCTGCGGCTCCTGAGAGTCCGGCCGGCCACGGGGAGGGTGAAACGGGCCAGGTTGAAGCCGGCTACCGCCAGCAGCACGTGTGCGCCGCCCATGATGATGAAGAGGTCGGTGTGCGAGACGACGATGATCAAGATCGCCAGCGCCCGGAGAAGTACGGACGGCTCCATGGATGTCCAGATCCGCCGTCTGGTCCGTGCCTTGTCCGCGAGCTGGCTGGGGGTCAGGTACTGCCACCCGGTGGGCAGGTGACCGAGTCGGTGAGCGAGCTGTGTGGAGACCTCGACGAACGAGAGCGAGTCGCCTCCGAGGTCGACGAAGGTGTCCTCGGCCGTGGCGTCGGGCCGTCCGAGGACGACGGCGTAGAGGTCGCGAATGGCGGGGGCCGATGCAGCGCGCGTGTGGGGGTGCGTGGGCGACGTGCGGTTGCTGGCGACCGCCTGGGTGCGCAGCGCGGGGTAGTCGGTCTTGCCGTTGGCTGTGAGTGGGAACTCCGCGACCAGGTGGCCGGCCACTGCGAACGCGGGCAGGCAGAGGCGGGCGCGGAGCAGGGGGAGTGCCCGGCGCAGGTCGCGGCCGTGACGGGCGAACACGGTCAGTCGGTCCTCGGCGTCGACGGCACGGGCCGCGATTCCCGCGTCGGCGAGGATCCGCTCGACCTGGTCGAGGTCGATCCGTACGCCGAACAGCTTCGCGACCCGGCTGCGTCGGCCGACCACCTGGAAGAGGCCGTCGTCGTGCTGTACGGCGAGGTCGCCTGTGCGCAGCTCGTGGACCGTGCGCCCCAGGGCGAGGTCGTCGGCGGATGCGGCGTAGCCGAGCATGACGTTGGGTCCGGAGTAGACGAGCTCGCCGTCGTCGACCCGGAACTCACCGCCGGGGATCGGCACGCCGATGGTCTCGGGCCGCGAGGCGACCAGGTCGGGCGGGAGGTAGGCCATCCTGGCCGTTGCCTCGGTCTGGCCGTACATCACGAACATCTCGAACCCCTCGCGGTCGCCGAGCTCGGCGAGAGCGCGGATCCGCTCCGGCGACATCGCGCCACCGGCCTGGGTGACGTAGCGCAGGCCGGCGGGCACCTGGTCGGCGAAGCCGCACTGCTCGAGCAGCTCGAAGGTGTGGGGGACGCCGGCGAACGACGTTGCGCCGGCTGCGTCGAAGCCGGACAGAAACGCGGGCTCGGATACCGAGACGTCAGTGAGCCACAGGCTCGCTCCCACCGCGAGGTGGCTGTGCAGCACCGACAGGCCGTAGCAGTAGTGAAGAGGAAGGGTGGTCGCTGCGCGGTCGTCGGGGCCGAGGCCGAGGTAGTCCGCGATCGCCTCGGCGTTGCTGACGATGTTGTCGCGAGAGAGGCGGACCAGCTTGGGCGACCCCGTGGAGCCGGACGTGCTCAGGAGCAGCGCCAGGTCGGCGTGCAGCTGGTGCCGGGTACCCGGCCGTCGTTCCTCGATCCGCCCGAGAGTGTCGCGCGCGACCACCACGTCGGGGTCGTAGGACTCGCGCAGCGAGCGCCACGACTCCGAGGTGGCCGCACCGGCGGGCGCGAGCAGCACCGGGTGGTGGCCGGCGAGGGCGGCGAGGTAGGTGGCCACGAAGTCGATCTCGGGGGCTGCCTCGAGCAGCACCAGGCGGCGGGTGTCGCCGAGCGTCCGTCGGCGGTCTTCCACCAGGTCGGCGAGCGCGGCGTAGGTCAGCGCCCCCGCGTCGGTGAGCAGGGCCGGAGCGTTGCCGTGCTGGCGCAGGTCGAAGACCGGGTCGGGCCGGGTGAGGTGGATGGTGCTCATCGGACGTCGCCGTCCGGGTACGCGCGCACCGTGCCGACCACTACGACACCGACCTTGTCGTTCGGCCGGGGTGGTCGGGCGGCGGGACCGCGAGCGGTGACCTGTGCTCCTGAGGGAAGCTCCAGAAGCACCACCACCTGGGCGCCGTAGTAGTCGACCTCGATGACGGTGGCTGCCACGCCCTCGTCGAGATCGTGGACCTCCAGCTGCTCGGGTCGTACGACGACCACGGCGGGCCCGTCCGGGAACGGGTGCGCGAGCTCCAGCGCACCGAGCTCAGTCTCGACCTGTACACCTCGAACCATGCCCTCGAGCGAGGAGCCCCCACCGACGAAGCGCGCGACCACCGCATCGACGGGCGCGTCGTAGACCTGGTCGGGACTGCCGACCTGGACGAACCGGCCTTCGCGCATCACGGCCACCCGGTCGGCGAGCGAGAGCGCCTCGCCCTGGTCGTGCGTGACCAGGAGGGCCGTGGCACCGGCATGGCGCAGCACCCGAGCGACGGTCCGCCCGGCCGAGACGCGCAGGCCGGCGTCGAGTGAGGAGAACGGCTCGTCGAGCAGCACCACCGACGGTCCAGGCGCCAGGGCGCGGGCGAGTGCGACGCGTTGCTGCTGACCCCCGGACAGCTCGTGCGGGTAGCGGTCCGCCAGGTCACGCGGCAGCTCGATCAGCTCGAGCAGCCGGTCGAGCGTGGGGCCGCGGCGCTCGGCGCGGGGGAGACCGAAGGTGATGTTGCGCGCGACGGTCAGGTGCGGGAACAGCGCGCCCTCCTGAGGCACGTAGCCCACCCCGCGCCGCTGTGGTGCCACGTGGCTCCGAGGTCCCTCGACCTCCCTGTCGCCGACGGTCACCGTGCCGGCGCCTGGCCGGACGAACCCCGCGATGATGCGGAGTAGCGTGCTCTTCCCGCAGCCCGACGAGCCGAGCACCGCGGTGATCGAGCCCTCGGGCACGTCGAGGTCGAGGCCGCGGAGCACCGGCTGGTCGCCGTAGCTCTTGACCAGGGCGCGGACCGTGACGGCGCTCATGAGGAGCTCCGGGGGCGGACCTGACGCGCCAGCAGCACGGTCGCCGGCAGCGAGACCAGGATCAGCAAGATCGCGTACGGCGCGGCCGCGCCGTACTGCACAGCGGACGAGTGCGACCAGAACTCGGTGGCCAGGGTGCGGGTGCCGGTGGGGGCGAGGATCAGTGTGGCGGTGAGCTCGGTGCTGGCAGCGAGGAAGCAGAGCGCCACGGCGGCACCCAGGCCGGGGGAGACCAGCGGCAGCGTCACTCGGCGCAGCGTGGCCCAGCCGGACTGGCCGAGGCTGCGAGAGACCTCCTCCAGCACCGGCGGAGCGTGCTCCAAGGAGCCGCGGACGCTCACCACCGCGCGGGGGAGGAACAGCATGGCGTAGGCGGCTAGGAGCACGGGGACGGTTTGGTACCACTCGGGGATCAGTCGGATCGAGAAGTAGACGAGCGCCAGCGCCACCACGATGCCGGGCATCGCGTTGGCGACGTAGGTGCAGCGCTCGAGGAGCGTGCCGACGGGTCCGCGCGTGCGCACCGCCAGCCAGGCCGGTGCCAGCGCGATCACCGTGGTGACCGCCGCGCCCGTGGCGGCGAGCCCCATCGTGCTGCCGAGCGCGCGGCCCAGCTCGTCGATGGGAAACTCCGTCGACGACCCGACGACGGTCCAACGGATCAGTGCCGCGAGCGGCACCCCCAGGGCGAGTCCGGCGAAGCCCACGAGCGCGGCGATCACGGGCAGCCGGGCCCGGCCGAGGGCCACCGGCTCGGGCGGTCTGCCGGTGCCCCGCCCCGAGCGCCAGAGCCGCCGGCGACCGCGCAGCACCATCTCCACGACCAGCAGCAGCAGGCAGAAGACGACCAGCACGCCGGCGAGCACGGTGCCGCCGTCGCTGGCGAACGCGGAGCGGTACTGGCCGTAGATCGCGGTCGTGAAGGTCTGGTAGGCGAGCATCTGCAGCGCTCCGAACTCCGCGAGCACGTGGAGGGCGACCAGCAGCGCGCCCCCGAGGATCGCGGGCAGCAGCCGCGGAAGTACCACCGTGAACAGGGTCCGGCGGCGCGACCGTCCGAGCGACCAGGCGACCTCCTCCGGACCGGCGTCGAGACCCGCGAGCGCACCGACCACCGGGAGGTAGACGAGTGGGTAGTAGGACAGCGACACCACCAGCACCGCCCCGGCGTACGACCGCACGTCGTGGGTCATCGAGACCCAGCCGTAGGAGTTCACGAACGCCGGCACCGCCAACGGCGCCGCGAGCACGGCGTGCCACAGGGGTTTCCAGGGCAGGTCGGTCCGGACCACGGCCAGCGCGGATGCCACCCCGATCACCAGGGTCAGGGCGACCGTGCCGACCAGGAGGGCCGTGGTGTTGCCGAGCAGCTCGGCGACGCGCGGCCGGACGAGCAGGTCCCACAGCTCGTCGGAGCCCATGGCGATCGTCGCGTCCACGACGTACATCAGGGGCACCAGGCTGAAGGCCGCCACCAGGACCCCGGTGACAAGCGGGACCGGCGAGCGCGCAGCCCGGGAAGCGGTCATGGCCTGCTCACAGGAGGCCGGCGTCCTGCATCAGCTCGACCACCTTCTCGCTGTCGAGGTCGGACACGTCGACGTCAGGAACCTCCAGCTCGGCCAGCGGCGGCACGCTCCGGATCTCGACCTCGGGGTTGAGCGGGTACTCCAAGGCGTAGCTCTCCGAGACGATCGCCTGTCCGTCCGGGCCGGTCAGGAACTCGACGAACTCCTGCGCGTCGTCGTTGTGCTCGCCGTTCTCCAGCACCCCGGCGCCGGAGATGCTGAGGAAGGCGCCCGGGTCCTGGTTGCCGAAGAAGTGCAGCTCGCTGTTGTCGCTGTTGTCGCCGGCCTCCTCCTGGTCGCGGTACCAGTAGTAGTGATAGATCACGCCGGTATCGACCTCACCGGCGTTGACCGACTCGAGCACGACGTTGTTGCCGTCGTAGACCGTGCCGTTCTCCTCGATCCCCGCCAGCCATTCCGCGGTGGCCTCCTCGCCCTCCAGCGCGAGCACGGCCGCCACGATCGCCTGGAAGTCTGCGCCGGTGGGGCTGAAGGAGATCCGGCCCGCCCACTCCGGATCGGCGAGGTCCATCAACGAGGCGGGGAGGTCGTCGGGCTGCACGGCGTCGGTGTTGGAGACGAGCACGGTCGAGCGGGCAGCGAAGCCGGTCCACGAGTTGTCGTCCGGGCGGTACTGCTCCGGGATGTTCTCGAGAGTCCCGTCGTCCAGGGTGGTGAACAGTCCCTCCGCCTGAACCCGCGACATGGCGGGTGAGTTCTCGGTCAGGAACACGTCGGCGTCCGAGGCGTCCCCCTCGGCCACCAGCTGATTGGCTAGCTCGAGGTCGCTGCCGTTGCGCATCGTGACCTCGATGCCGGTTTCCTCGGTGAAGGCCTTGACCACCTCGTCGATGAGCTCCTCGTGCTGGGCGTTGTAGAGGACCAGCTTCTCCTCGTCATCGTCCCCGCACGCGCTCAACAGGCCGGCGGAAAGAACCAGGGCGCTCAGGACGGGGAGTGCGCGGCGCGCAACGGGCATGGCAAACCTCTTTCAGGGTTGCCTAACCTTATCGTCACTCCACCGGCTGAACGGCCGCGGTCCAGTCCCGGGTTCGCCGAGGTCACGGCAAGGCGAACAACCCTCTGAATCTGGCATGTCCTGCACGACGGCCGTCTCGAGCGACGACGCGACTCAGCAAGCCACCACCAGGGTCATCGGGGTCGTCATCCCCATCTCGACCACACCAGGCACCGGGTGCGGACACGACCGCGGCCGATGCGAGGCATCCCCGCCTGAAGCCAAGCTGGCAGGAATCACCCGAAGTAAACACCGCGGTGCGCCCCCGCCAGGATTCGAACCTGGGACCCGCGGATTAGAAGGCCGCTGCTCTGTCCAGCTGAGCTACGGGGGCGAGAGGTTGGAACGAGGGCATGCAGCCGAGTAGTTCTCACGTCCGGCTCTGATCCGACCCCGCCGGAGATTATGCCGGACCAGGCCGCCTCAGCGATCCGGCGCCACCAGGATCGCCCACATCATGTCGAGGCACCTGTCCATCCAGTCGTCGTCGACGTGCCCGCGGCGGACCAGCTGGCCGAGGTAGCCGCCGAGGAACAGGCTGACGACGCCGTCGGCGTCCACGTCTGCGCGCAGCAAGCCGGCGCGTGAGTCCTCCTGGATGCGGGCCACGAGTGCGTCGTCGTACGGACGCAGCGCAGCGCGGAACTGCCCGGTGAACTCCGGGTCCGCATCCATGACGATGGCCGCGAGCCCGCCCGGGCCGAGGATGTCGGCCATCTGGTGCCAGGTGCGGTCCAGGGTGAAGCGGATCTTCTCCCGCACGGTGCCGTCGGGCACGGCGTCCGGGGGACCGATGGCGTTGCCCAGGACCTTGGTCAGCAGCTCGGCGCGGTTCGCGTAGCGCCGGTAGATCGTGGTCTTGGCGACGCCGGACTCCGCGGCCACGGCCTCCATGGTCACCGCGGACGGTCCGCCGGCTTGCAGGAGCGAGAGCACCGCCGAGTCCAGGCGGGTGTCGACCTCCGCCTGTCGCGGCCGGCCGGGACGCCTGGGCGGATCAGGCGGGGAGGGGCTCACGGCAGCCTCCGGGAATACAATACGCTATGCGTAGCGTTGTTGAGGTACACGGAAGGAGCGTACCTCTATGAACGACCACGGTTACCTGATCTGGATCGTCGCGATGGCGATCATGACCATCTTCGTGCTCACCGTCGGCACCCTCGCCGCCGCGGAGATGCTCACCCGCGAGCAGCGCGAGCAGGACGCGAGCAGCAAGACCGACCCCACCGAGACGGCGAGGAGCTGACATGCGCAGACTCGAGAACAAGGTCGCCTTCATCACCGGTGCCGCGCGCGGCATGGGTCGGACGCACGCGGTGCGCCTGGCTCAGGATGGGGCGGACATCGTCGCCGTCGATCTGGCTCGCGACGAGCCCAACATCGACTACCGCCAAGGGACCCCGGCGGACCTCGCCGAGACCGCCCGCCTCGCCGAGGCCCACGGCGTCCGCCTACTGGCCCGGACCGCTGACGTTCGGGACCTCGCCGCCCTCGAGGCGGTGGCCGCCGAGGCGGTCGACACGTTCGGGGGCATCGACATCCTCGTCTCGAACGCCGGGGTGTCGAACCAGAGCCCGGTCCTCGATCTCACCGACACCCAGTGGGAGGACATCCTCTCGGTCAACCTCGTCGGAGCCTGGCACGCGGTCAAGGCCGTGGTGCCGTCGATGGTGGAGCGTGGCGAGGGAGGGTCGGTCGTGATCATCAGCTCCACGGCCGGCCTGATCGGAGCCCCCAACCAGGCCCACTACACGGCGTCGAAGCACGGCCTCCAGGGCCTCATGGGCACCATGGCCAACGAGCTGGGCCGGCACGGCATCCGCGTCAACACGGTCAACCCGGGCATGGTCAACACCGAGATGGCCATGAACCGGCGACTGCTGAAGGCCTACATCCCCGACGTCGAGGAACCGGAGCTGGGCGACGTCCAGCGCGTGTTCGGCGGGCTCTCGCTGCTGCCCAGCGCCTGGGTCGAGCCGGAAGACGTCAGCAACGCCGTCGCCTGGCTGGCGAGCGACGACGCACGTTTCGTCACCGGCATCGCGGTCCCCGTCGACGCGGGACTGATCGCCCGGTTCTGACTCGGCGCGGCTGTGAGATCGATCACAAACGTCGAAAAATACATATCCGGGTTTAGGTATCGCGATATAGGGGCTGTTTCCATGCTCCCCGGGGTACCCGCAGGAGCCGGTTGACCACTACATCACCGGCTCACGTCCCCGAGTGGAAAGGGACCAACATCTCGGGCTGGGCGATGGCAGCTACCTGTCCGCGCGTCCGCGGGCAGCACTGCCGCCTGCCCAGCGCCCTGCGGGATACCTCAGGCGTGCCTCCGGCGCGCCGATCGTCCCCTAGTGTCCGGAGCTCTGTTTATCGTGAACACCAAGCGCATTCTTGCGTTCTCGGGTGCCCCATCTCGGGGTAAACGCCCTCTTCACCTCGTGGTCGCGGCGATCGCAGTCGCCGTCGTTACCGGGCTTCTCGCCGTCCCCGCAGGGGCCGCTGAGCAGGCCTCGTCAGCCCGCGTGCAGGCCGCCCCGGCGGCTGCCGAGCTGCGCCGAGGCTGCTCGTTCAGCCCGCGTGGCCTGCCCAAGTGCGGCGCCTACCTCGGGCAGACGTACGGCGCCAACACCGACCCGCGCCGGGTCGAGAAGAACCTCGGCCGCCGACTCGGCGTACGACGCACCTTCTTCCGCGCCGACCAGGTCGGCTGGGCGCTCGACATCGCCCGGGCCGACCTGCGCAAGGGGCGCCTGCCGTGGATGAGCTTCAAGCTGCCCCGGTCGTGGCGAGAGATGGCCTCCGGTGCCGGCGACGCCTGGGCCAGGAACCTCACCGCCCGGTTCGGACGGCTGAACGGGCCGGTCTGGCTGGCCTTCCACCACGAGCCCGAGGGTGACGGCTCGATGCGGGACTGGCGACGGATGCAGGAGCACCTGACCCCGATCGTCCGCGCGCACGACAACCTCGCCATGACCGTCATCGTGACCGGCTGGCACCAGTTCTACGGTGAGCGGAAGTACCGGCTGAAGAACATCTGGCCGCGCGGGGTCAACGTCGACGTCGCCGGGTTCGACATCTACAACCAGTTCGGTGTGGTCGAGGACGGCGAGGTCAACACCGACGGGACGAACCTGCAGTCCGACTACTTCAGGAAGATCGCTCCCTGGGCCAAGCGACACAACGTCGCGTGGGGCCTCGCCGAGACGGGCATCACCCACAAGGCGGCGCGTCGGCACCCGCACTGGATCAAGGACACGCACCGTCGTCTCGCGCGGGCCGGCGGGGTCGCGATGGCCTACTTCAACACCAACCTGAACAGCATCGCGCCGTGGCAGCTGAGCACGCGACCCAAGCGGGTGGGATATCGCGAGGCGCAGCCCGGGACGCCGCTGCTGCCTCGTCCCTGACGGGCTCACGTCGGCAGCGCCCCGCCGGGTGGCGGGGCGCTGCCGCCGGCCTCACCGTCGGCGGGCGGTGACGAGCAGGTACTCCCACTCCATGACGCCGTCGACGAGGGAGCGGTCGCCCAGCGCCTCCAGCTCGCGGTCCAGCTCCGCGACCCGGTCCGGGTCGTCGGCGATGCTGCGGTAGGCCACGATCGTGGGTCCGTAGGTGGCCTTGAAGAAGTCTCGGAACTCGGCGCCCGAGGCGAAGTTCGACACCTTCAGCTTCTGCTGACGCGCGTCGATGTCGGTGACGCGGTCACCGAGCAGCTCGCGCACGTGGTCGAGGCGACCCCACAGCGGGGGCGGCTGTACGCCGGCCGGCGGGGCCGGGACGAACGGGCGCATCGTGGCGAACATCTGGCCGATGAAGCCCTCGGGGGTCCAGTTGATCAGGCCGATCGTCCCGCCGGGGCGGACGACGCGCACGAGCTCGTCGGCCGCGGCCTGGTGGTGAGGGGCGAACATGATGCCGACGACCGAGATGGCGGTGTCGTACTCGCCGTCCTCGCACGGCATGTTCTCGGCGTCGGCGACCTGCCACTTGAGGGACACGCCGGCTGCCTCCGCAGCGCGCTTACCGACGTCGAGCAGCTCGGGCGTGAGGTCCGTCGCCGTGACGTCGGCGCCGGTCTCGGCCGCGGGGATCGCGGCGTTGCCCGAGCCGGCCGCGATGTCGAGGACCCGCTGGCCGGACTCGATGCCGCAGGCCTCGACGACGACGTCGCCCAGGGGGGCGATCACGTCCTTCGCCACGGCGGGGTAGTCGCCGAGTGCCCACATCGCCCGGTGGCGGGTCTTCAGGTCGTCGGTGGTGGTGCTCATGGTTGCTCCTTGGGATTGAGGTTGCGCCGAACCTAGGAGCGCGGGCCGGGGCGCGGCTTCCGCGTGAGCACCCAATCTCACAGTCTCGACCGCGCAGCCGTGGCGGGCAACGCGTAGCTCAGGCGCGGGACAGGAGCGCGGCCACCGCGGCGGTGCGCGCCGAGCGCCCCTGCAGGCCGAGCTTGGCGTAGACGTTCTGCAGGTGCCGCTCGACGGTGCGCACGCTCAGCGACAGCCGCGCGGCGATCGCGTCGTTGTCGCACCCCTCCGCCGCCAGGGTGAGTACGTCGAGCTCGCGGGTGGACAGCAGGCTCGAGGGATCCGGCCCGGTCGACTGGCGCGGCTCCGCGACCCGGTCCTCCGCAAGGAACGCGGTCACCTCCGCCAGCAGCACCGGCCAGGCGGGCTCGTCCTCGAGCACGATGTGGTTGTCGCTCTCCAGCGCGACGAGCCGGGCCCCCTTGATGTGGGCCGCGAGGTAGCGGGCCTCCTCGAAGCTGTTCATCCGGTCGCCCCGGCTGTGGATCACCAGCGTCGGGAGGTCGAGCTCCGGCAGCAGGTGGCGAACGTCGGCGCGGTGGCGCTCCTCCCGGGCGAGGATCGCGGTGTCCGCCGTGGTGGCCATCCGTTGCAGCTCGTCCAGCCAGCGCATCTGCTCCTCGGTCGCGTCGGGGATCATCAGCGTGGTGAACACCCGCCGGAACTCCGGCGTCGGCCGCTCCCAGCCCACCTTGATCAGAGCCTGGAACGCCTTGTCCAGCTCGATCTCCTCGGGCGTCGTGTTCTTCGTGGCGCCCGCGTGGCTGCCGTAGATGATCAGCCTGCTCAGGCGCTCAGGATGCCGGGTGGCGTACTCGACCGAGATCGGACCGCCCTGGGCCATCGCGAACATCGCGAAGCGATCGAGACCGGCGTGGTCGGCGACCGCCTCCAGGTCCGCGACCCGCATCTCGAGGCTGTGGTCGGTGACGTCGCGGTCGGAGAGTCCGTGGCCGCGCTCGTCGAAGCGGATGACCGTGGCGATCTTGCCGAGCTCGACGAGGAAGTGCCGCCAGACCGGGCTCTGCCAGTCGAACTGCAGGTGGCTCAGCCAGCACGAGTCGATCAGCAGCGGTGGGCCCGACCCGTGGACGGCGTACGCGATGCCGACTCCGTCGGCCGAGCGGCAGAACCTGATGTCCTGCACGTGCGTCACGCGTCCGTCCGCCACGCTCGGATGGTACGACGTCGGCGCGTCGCTCAGTTCGGAACCGCCGTCAGATCTACCTCATCGAGGGGAACCGGCTGGCCGCCCGGGAGACCGACGTCGACCCGGTCGGTGATGGTGACCGTGCCGTCGGTGCCGATGTCGATCTCGGCGTACCCGGTCTGCAGGCCCGACTCCTCGTTGAAGTACTGGAGCTGCACGCTCACCGTCTTCAGCGGCGTGGAGAACGGCGTCGAGAACCGGTTGAACGTGGGGTTCTCCTCGACACCGCCGGACGTACCGAGCTGGCTGACGACCGTCCAGGTCACCCTGTCGCCGTCGGTGTTCCAGATGACCCACGGTCCCTCGACGTCGTGGAGATGGCCGACGTTGATCGCCCCCGGGGGCAGGTCGGGGATCCCGTCGTCCCGCGGTGTCGTCAGCAGGCCCACCCCTTCGACGAGATCGGCCAGCGCGCCGACACCGATGTAGCCGGCGGCCGAGCGCGGCTGGTGGAAGAGCACGATCAGCGGGTCCTCGGGGTCGTCCTCCCTGCCCTCTTCGCGAAGCATCTGGCCGAGCTCGGTCTCGGTGATCCCGGTGGTGTTGACGACCATGCCGCCGAACAGGGTCTTGAACGCGGGGTCGTTGGCTGCCACGACGTTCAGCCCCTCGACGTCGGCGAGCTCGAAGTCCGGTACCAGGACGCCGTTGTCCTCGAGCTGGTCGAGGGTGATGTCGGTGTCGTGGTCGCCCTTCACCGCGACGGTCTGGATGTCCCCGCTTGCCGCGGACTCCTCGCGGACGAAGCCTTCCTCGGCGACGGTGCCGTTGGAGCTGATGTCGCCGGAGATGGTGCGCATCGCGAACGCGTCGGCCCCCAGCTGCTCCTCCAGCAGCGGGTACATCGCCTTCCGCACGCGGGTGCCGACCTGGCTTCCCTGGGGATCGGCCTCAGCGATCACGATGCGCTCGCCGTCGCGAGGAGCCAGCGCCTCGGCGTGGTCCGGCAGCACCTCACGAAGGGAGGCGTCGGCCGCAGCTTCGTAGGCGTCGGCGCTCGCCCGGATCCGGTCGGTGTTCTTGACGATGAACGGCTGCACCTGCTCGGCGATCTCGAGCGCCTCGGGGTTGCTGAAGCTGAGTCCCTCGATGTCCGAGGACGGGTAGGCGCGGGTGACCTCGTCATCGCCCTCCCACATCCGGAACAGCTGTACGGCGGCCACCGCCGAGGCCCCGATACCGACGACGACCACCAGCGCACACACCACCACCCGGCGGCGGGTCGACGCGATCGACCGAAACGGTGCGTTCCCGCGGAAGAGACCGGTGATGACCAGGCCGCCGATCAGGAAGGCGCCCAGCTCGATCAGCCAGAACCGCTGGAGCAGCTGGCCCCGCAGCTCCTCGCCGTACGCCCGGGCGACGTCACCGGGGTTGCTCACGAACGCAGCGTTCGCCTGGATGAACCTCGGGCTCACGTAGGACGCGAGCGAGCCCCCCGCCTCCGGCGGACCGGTCGCGCGGATGTTCGCGCCGAACCCGCCGGCGCCGGTGCGGTCCCAATAGACGCTGCCGAGGATGCCGGTGTCCAACGTGGACACACCGTTGTGGGACAGCGAGATCTCGACCGGCAGGGTGCCCAGCCGGTCCTCGAAGTGCGCACCCTCGATCGCCTGCTCGGCCGCCACGGGCGCGCTGACGAGCGCGGCCACGAACCCGTAGAGGAGGAAGGCGGTCGCGAGCCGGCGGAGCCTCGGGTAGTCCGGCTTCACTTCCCGGGCATCAGCCGGGCCATCCAGCCCTCGACCTCGTCCGCGTCACGCGGCAGGCCGTCGGACAGGTTCCGCGCCCCATCAGCGGTCACCAAGATGTCGTCCTCGATCCTGATCCCGATCCCGCGCAGCTCCTCCGGCACCAGGAGGTCGTCCTCCTGGAAGTAGAGCCCGGGTTCGACCGTGAGCACCATGCCCTCGGCGAGGGTGCCCTCCTTGTACGACTCGGGCGCGGCGCGCCCGCAGTCGTGCACGTCCATGCCGAGCATGTGGCTGGTGCCGTGGAGCGTCCAGCGGGCGTAGACCCGCGAGTCGGGGTCGAGCGCCTCCTCGACCGGGACCGGGAGCAGCCCCATGTCGCCCAGCGCGTGGGCGAGCACGTGCATCGCGGCGTCGTGCGCGGCGAGGAACGGTACGCCGGGGCGGACGGCGTCGATGCCGGCCTGCTGTGCCTTCAGGACCAGGTCGTAGAGCTCGCGCTGGAGCGAGGAGTAGGTGCCGGAGACCGGGAGCGTGCGGGTCACGTCGGCGGTGTAGAGGTTGCGCCCCTCGACGCCCATGTCGAGGAGGGCCAGCTCACCGGGCGTGATGCGGCCGGAGTTCTCGATCCAGTGCAGCGTGGTGGCGTGGCGACCGCCAGCGACGATGGAGTCGTAGCCGATGTCATTGCCCATCGTCCGGGCGCGGCGGAAGAACGTGCCCTCCAGCCAGCGCTCGCCGTGCTCGATGACGGAGTCCCACTCCTTCACCGAGTCCTCGAAGCCGAGCGTGGTGGCGTCGCAGGCCGCCTGCAGCTCGCCGACCTCCCAGTCGTCCTTGATCAGCCGCATCTCCGAGACCACCCGGGCGAAGTCGTCGTCGAGCGACTCGTCGGCGGCCACGAGACCGTCGACGGCGGCCGACAGGCCCCGGTGCACCCGCGTCTTCCCGGACGCGGACAGCACACCCTCGAGCTCGTCGACGTGCCGCACCTCGAGGCCGAGCGACGCGGACAGCTCGCCCAACGAGGGACGCCGGCCGGCCCAGAGCTCGCCGTAGCGACGGTCGCGGAAGAACTCGTCGGTGTCGCGGTTCGAACGCGGTCGCGCGTAGAGCACGGCCTCACCGTCGTCGATCACCAGGACCGCGTCGCTGGTCTGGTTGCCGCAGAAGTAGGCGTGCGCCGTGTCGGCGCGGAAGCGGTAGTCGGTGTCGTTGGCGCGTGGCTTGAACGCGCCCGCCGGGAGCACCAGGCGCTCGCCGGGGAACATCGCCGCGAGCTTGGCGCGGCGCTCGGCAGCGGGCCCGGTGATCGGGTGCGGTGGGAGGTCGAGCTCGCGGTCGCCCCAGCCGGTGCGCATGAACGCGGCATAAGGCTCCGGCACGGCCGGGTCGTGCGACTCGGTGCGTGGGGCGGCGGTCTCCGGTGTCGTCTCCTCAGTCACGGTGCCAGAGTACGCCGGTCCTGCAGGGTACGAACGACCCCGGCGGATAGGCTTCCGCCATGCCCCGAACCCGTCGCGAGAGCCTCGCCTTCACGGTCGTCGTGACCGTGTTGGTGGTGCTCGGGGCACTGCTCATGCTGGCGATTCTGGCGTTGTCGGGAGCCCCCGCCATCACCCTGCTCGCCACCGTCCTGGCGGCGCTGCCGGTCGGGCCGCTGATCGCGACGTACCTCTGGCTCGACCGCTACGAGCCCGAACCCAAGCGACTCTTGGCCTACGGACTGCTGTGGGGCGCGTTCGTCGCCACCGTCGCGGCGATCGTGATCGGCGGTGTGGGCGGCTACGTCGCCGGCTTCAGCGAGAACGTCTCGCTGGCGATCGTCGCACCGGTCACCGAGGAGGCCAGCAAGGGCTTCTTCCTCCTCCTGCTGCTCTGGTGGCGGCGGGCCGAGCTCGACGGGATCCTCGACGGGATCGTCTACGCCGGCATGGTCGGCATCGGCTTCGCGTTCACCGAGAACATCCTCTATCTCACCGCGGCCTACAACGGCACCGACATGACCGGCCCCGGTGGCCTCGCCGGGGTCACCGGCACGTTCGTCGTCCGCTGCGTCTTCAGCCCGTTCGCGCACCCTCTCTTCACCGCCTTCTTCGGCATCGGGGTGGGCCTCGCGGTGACCTCGCGCAGCCGCGGGTTCCGGGTTCTCGCGATCACCGGTGGGTACCTCCTCGCCGTGACCGCCCACGGCCTCTGGAACGGCTCGACGATCTTCGGCTTCGGCAGCTTCGCGATCGTCTACCTCGTCCTGATGGCACCCGCGCTGGTCGGGCTCTTCTGCCTGGCGATCTGGGCGCAGCGCTCGGAGGCGCGGATGCTCACCGCGGCCCTCACCGACGCCGCGCAGCGCGGGCTGGTGCCGGCCACCGACATCGGCTGGGTGGTCGATCTCAGGGCCCGCCGCGCCGCCCGCCAGTACGCCGCCCAGTACGGCGGCCCGGCCGCTGCCCGCGCGATGCGCGACTACCAGCAGGCCGCCGTCGAGCTCGGCTTCCTGCACAACCGGATGCTGCGCGGCACCGCGCCGAAGGACTGGCAGGCCCGCGGCCAGGAGTTCGTGGCCCGGATCGGCGAGGTGCGACCGCACATCGCGTTCCCCGGGCAGGTCGTGCCGGTCCGATGAACACCGCCGACGGCAACACCAAGATGCTCACGGCGCTGGTGCAGCTCCGGGGTGCGCTGCAGCACGCCGAGCTCCCGCTCGACATCGCCGACACCGCCGAGCAACGGGCCGCGCGCCAGGAGATGGTCGACCAGCTCGAGGACTACATCCTTCCGCGGCTGATGACGCTCGAGGCGCCGCTGCTCACCGTCGTCGGCGGCTCCACCGGCGCCGGCAAATCGACGCTGGTCAACTCCCTCATCGGCAGCCGGGTCACCGCCCCGGGCGTTCTCCGGCCGACCACGAGATCGCCGGTGCTCGTGCACCACCCCGACGACGCCACCTGGTTCGGCCAGGACCGGCTGCTGCCCGACCTCGAGCGGGTGCACCACTCGACCGACGACCCCGACGCGCTGCAGCTGGTGCCGAGCGATGCGCTGCCGCAGGGCCTGGCGATCCTCGACGCCCCCGACGTCGACTCGGTGGAGGAGCGCAACCGCCTGCTCGCCGCCCAGCTGCTCGCGGCCGCCGACCTCTGGCTGTTCGTCACCTCGGCAGCCAGGTACGCCGACCAGGTGCCCTGGGGGTTCCTCAAGCAGGCCGCCGAGCGCTCCACCTCGGTGGCGATCGTGCTCGACCGCACTCCCGAGGAGGCCACCCAGACCGTGTCCACGCACCTGGCGCGGATGCTGGCGAGCCGGGGGCTGAAGGACTCGCCGCTGTTCGTCGTCGCCGAGGGCAAGGTCGACGACGAGGGGCTGCTGCCCGCCGACCACGTGGCCGAGATCCGGGCCTGGCTCGTCTCGCTCGCCTCCGACGCCGAGGCCCGCGGCTCGGTCGTCAAGCAGACGCTCGAGGGCGCCATCCGCACCGTCAGCCGGCGGTCGTACGTCGTCGCCGACGCCGTCGCCGAGCAGGTGCGCACCGCCGAGCAGCTCGGCGCCGACGCCGACTCGGCGTACGACCGTGCGGTCGAGGCGGTCACCGAGGCCTCCGCCGACGGCACCCTGCTGCGCGGCGAGGTGCTCGCCCGCTGGCAGGAGTTCGTCGGCACCGGTGAGCTGCTCCGGTCGCTGGAGGCGCGCGTCGGCTGGATCCGCGACCGCGTCGTCAACGCCGTCAAGGGCAAGCCCCAGCAGGCCGAACAGGTGACGGTCGCTGTCGAGTCGGGGCTGGAGACCTTGATCCTGGAGCACGCCGAGGCCGCGGCCGAGCGGGCCGAGGCGGCCTGGCGGCAGAGCGAGGCCGGGCGCGCCCTGCTGGCCACCTCCGGGGAGGACCTCGGCCGGGCGTCGCGCGACCTGCGCCGACGAGCCGAGCGAGCGGTCCGCGAGTGGCAGAGCGACGTCCTGGAGATGGTGCGCAGCGAGGGTGCCGACAAGCGCAACACCGCCAGGTTTCTGGCCTTCGGCGTCAACGGCCTCTCGGTGGCGCTGATGATCGTGGTGTTCGCCCACACCGCCGGGGTCACCGGCGCGGAGGCGGGCATCGCGGGCGGGTCGGCGGTCATCGGCCAGAAGCTGCTCGAGGCGGTGTTCGGCGATCAGGCCGTCCGCTCCCTGGCCGAGCGGGCCCGGCGCTCCCTCGAGGAGCGGGTCGGCGCTTTGCTCGACGAGGAGCGCTCTCGTTACCGTTCCCTTCTCGACGGGCTGTTGCTCCAGCCCCGCGCAGCCGACCAGGTGCGTGAGGCGGCGCGTCGTATCGACGACCTGCGCTTTGAGTCCGCGAAGCTCCAGAAGGGCTCGGAAGGATCCCTGTGACGTCTCTGCTCGAAGGGGCCAGGAGGCTGGTGACCCGGGGCACTGATATCGGTGCCCGGATCGAGGGGCTGGAAGCCGCTGCCGTAGCCGCCCGCGGCCGCCTCGACGATGAGCTCGTCGACGACGCCGAGGCCGTCGCGCAGCGCGCGGCCAGCCGGCTCCGGCTGTCCGCCGACCACACGGTCGTCGCGATCGCGGGCGCGACCGGGTCGGGCAAGTCCTCCACCTTCAACGCGCTGATCGGTCTCGAGCTCGCCTCCGTCGGCGTACGCCGCCCGACCACGTCGTGGGCGACCGCGTGCGTCTGGGGGAGCCAGGGCGCCGACGAGCTGCTGGAGTGGCTCGGCATCCCGCCCCGCCACCAGTCCCGGCGCGACTCGATGCTCGACACCCAGCGTGAGGACAACTCGCTCGACGGCGTGGTCCTGCTCGACCTGCCCGACCACGACTCCACCGAGCTCTCCCACCACCTCGAGGTCGACCGGCTGGTGCAGCTCGCCGACCTGCTGGTGTGGGTGCTCGACCCGCAGAAGTACGCCGATGCCGCGATCCACGACCGCTACCTCGCGCCGCTGCACAGCCACGCCGAGGTGACCGTGGTGGTGCTCAACCACATCGACACCGTGCCGGAGGACCGGCGCCAGGCGATGGTCGACGACGTACGCCGGCTGCTCGATGCCGATGGGCTGGCACAGGTGCCGATCTTCGCGATCAGTGCCCGCCACGGGCTCGGCGTCGACCGGCTGCGCGCAGAGATCGCCGACCGGGTCTCGGCCAAGAAGGCGGCGCGGACCCGGCTCGACGCCGACTTGAAGGTGGTCGCCGAGCGGGTCGCCGAGGCGAACGGACCGGGCAAGCCGCGCGAGCTGTCGGACCGTCGGGTCGGCGCCCTCGAGGATGCGTTCGCCGACGCCGCCGGCGTGCCCATTGTGGTCTCCGCCGTCGAGCGCTCGACCCGCATCCGCGCCGGTCGCGCCACGGGGTGGCCGGTGGTGTCGTGGCTCTCGAAGCTGCGGCCCGACCCCCTCAAGCGGCTCCACCTCGACCTCGGCGCGGCGGGCAGGCAGCTCTCCCGCACCTCCCTCCCCGCGACCACGCCGGTCCAGCGCGCCCGGGTCGACACCGAGGTGCGCGACCTCGCCGACCAGTCGTCGCAGGATCTCGGCCGGGCCTGGGTCGACTCCGTGCGCCGCGCGTCGACCTCCCGGCTCGACGACCTCGGCGACCGCCTCGACGCCGCCATGGCCGGCACCGACCTCGGCGTCGCCAAGATCCCGGCGTGGGCCGGCGCCGTACGCGTGCTCCAGTGGTTGCTGATCCTGGCCGCCCTCGGCGGTGGCGGATGGCTGGTCGCGCTGTCGGTGATGGGCTTCCTCGAGCTGCCTGAGCCGACGACCCCGAAGGTCGGCGGCATCCCGGTACCGACGCTGATGCTGATCGGCGGGGTGGCGCTCGGCCTCCTGCTCGCGCTCTTCTGCCGGTTGCTGGTCCGGATGACGGCCCGCCGCCGCGCGGCCGCCGCCGACAAGAAGCTGCGCGCCGCCGTGCACGACGTGGCGCTCGAGCTCGTCGTCGACCCGATCAGGGCGGAGCTCAAGGCCCACGCCGACGTCCGGCAGGGTCTCGATCGCGCGCTCACGTAGCCCGCCTGCCCGCTTACCGTCCACAGTCGCTCGCCTCGCCGGCCTTGTCCACAGGCCGCCCGCCCACCGACCGGAGAGTGTCGGCGCCGGACCGTGTGCTCTACCTCGTCAGATCGACACGCAACCGATCACTTGGCGAG
>DASTDJ010000280.1:0-8081 GCA_035710425.1 Nocardioides sp. | reverse complement strand
GTCGGGGGTCACAGGGCGCCCCGCAGCCGGCTCAGGCCCTCCTCGATGTCCGCGCGCGGGCCGGCGAAGCTGAACCGGATGAACCGGCGGCCCGCCTCGGTGTCGAAGTCGATGCCGCTCGCGACGGCGACGCCGGTGCGGGCCAGCAGGTCGTGGGCGAAGGCCATGGAGTCGTCGGTCAGGTGGCCGACGTCGGCGTACACGTAGAACGCACCGTCCGCAGGCGCGAGCTCGGTGATGCCGAGGCGCGGGAGCTCCTCGAGCAGCAACCGCCGGTTCTCGGCGTAGCGGCGGACGTGCCCGTCGAGCTCGGCGTACGTCGCGTCGGCGAATGCCTGCAGGCACGCGCGCTGGGCGAGCACCGGCGGGCAGATCGTGAAGTTGCCGGTGAGGACGTCGCACGCGCGGCGCAGCCGGTCGGGCACCAGCATCCAGCCGATCCGCCAGCCGGTCATCGAGAAGTACTTCGAGAAGCTCGCGAACACCACTGCCTCGCGGCTGGTCTCCCAGGCGCTGCGCGCAAGGGGCGCGTGGCCGTCGATCGGGGCGTACTCGATGCCGTGGTAGATCTCGTCGGAGATCAGCTGGACGGCGTTCTGCTCGCACCAGCGGGCCAGCGCGGCGAGCTCGTCGGGCAGCAGCATGGTGCCGGTCGGGTTGGCGGGGGAGGCGACGACCAGGCCGCGGATCGGATCGGCCGCGTGGAGCTGCTCGACCTGCTCGAGGGTGGGCTGGAACCTGGTCTCCGGCCCGGTCGGGACCTCGACCACCTCGCAGCCGAGGGCGGCCAGCACGTTGCGGTAGCAGGGGTATCCGGGCCGCGCGATCGCCACCCGGTCGCCGTCCTCGAACGCCGCCAGGAAGGCGAGCAGGAAGCCGCCGCTGGATCCGGTCGTCACGACCACCTCGTCGGCGTTCACCTCGATGCCGTAGGTGCGTCGGTGGTGGCCGGCAATCGCCTCGCGGAGCTCGAGGATCCCCGGGGCAGGCGTGTAGCCGAGCGGGTCACCCGAGCTGAGCAGCCGGATCGCCTCGGCGTTGACCGGCTCGGGAGCACCGGTGCTCGGCTGTCCAGCGAGCAGGTCGACCACGTCGCCGTGGGTCCGCCGCCGCTGCGCGGCCGCCGCCAGCAGGTCCATCACGTGGAACGGCGGGACGTCGGCGCGGCTGGCCACCTGCCAACGCTCGGCTGTCGTCACCCGGGCGATGCTACGACCCGACGGCTCGCGGCGAGGCCGGCGCGTCGCCCGAAGAAGGAGCCCTCACCCAGCTGGGTGCCGGAGCAGTACCCGGCGCCGTCCTGGGCGAGGTTGGAGGCGCAGGCGCCGGCGGCGTACAGGCCTGGGATGACCGAGCCGTCGGGACGCTGGGCCTCGCCGTCGACGGTCACCCGGATGCCGCCGAGCGTGAAACCGGCGTACAGGGCGTTGCCGAGGCGGAGGTCGAACACCGCCCACGGCGCCTGGTCCTGCACGGCCAGCCAGTCGGCGCTCTTGTGGAAGTCGGCGTCGTGGCCGTTCCTGGCGTGCTCGTCGTAGCGGTTGAGCGACTCCTGCAGGGTCGACGCCTCCACGCCCAACGACTCGGCCATCTCCGCGACCGTCTCGAAGCCGTCGAGCAGCGGCACCAGCGGCATCTTCGGGTACTCCACGTGGGCGCTGTCCACGATCAGGTACGCCGCGGAGCCGGGCTGCTGCATCACGGCGTGCGAGGTGCGGGCGTGGTAGCTGTCCTCGGCCACGAACCGCCGCCCCTCGGCGTTCACGATCAGCCCGGTGACCAGGATCGACGGGGGATAGAACGGCGCGGTGATGAATGGCTCGTCCATGTGCTTGAGCTCCGCGCCGACCGACGCGCCGAGCCGGATGCCGAGGCCGTCGTCGTACGTCGACCCGAGCGTGAACAGCTTCGACCCGAGGGCGGGGGTGTGCTCGGCGACCATGTCGGGGTTCATCACGAAGCCGCCGGCGGCGACGATCACGGAGGCCGCCGCGATCACCCCCGACCGGTCGAAGGAGCGCCAGCCGACGCCGACCACCGCGCCGGTGTCGTCGGCGACCAGGTGCGTCACCCCGGTCTCGTAGCGCACCTCGACCCCGGCCTCGTCGACCCGCTCCCGCAGCAGGTCCATCACGATCTTGGTGCCCTCGGTGTCGCCGGGCACCGGCACCTTGTGGCCGCGCGGCGCCGGCACCGCCTGCTCGACGTAGGGCCACACCTTCTCGTTGCCCGTGAACATCAGGCCCTCGGTGCCGGGCTGGATCACCGCCTTGCCCGGGAAGTAGGAACGTTCGAACTCGAAGCCGAGCGACTCCAGCCAGTCGAAGTGCTCGACCGAGCCCTCGCAGTAGGCGCGGATCTTGTCGTGCTCGGGCTCCTTGGACACCGCGACGAGGTACTTGTACATCTCCTCGGCCGAGTCGTCGTGGCCGGTTGCCTTCTGCACGGCAGTGCCGCCGCCGAGGTAGAAGTGACCGCCGGACATGCTCGAGGTGCCCCCGTGCACCGCGGCCCGCTCCAGCAGCAGCACGTGGGCGCCCGCACGCGCGGCCTCGAGCGCGGCGCAGCCGCCGGCGATACCGAAGCCCGCGACCACCACGTCGTACGTGTCGGCGTCCACGGGCAGGTCGGAGGCGGGCAGCACCTCAGGCAGCGCGGTCCCTTTGCTCTCGGCCATCGATCTCCTTGCATTGAGTTGCTGACGAACGACGCAATATCGAAATGTAGAACAAGTTTCAGTTTCGTGCGATCCTCTGCCGTGTGATCCTGATCGACGTCGACGGCCGCGAGCACGACCTGGCGGAGTCCGACGGGTACGTCGCCGCCGCGGACCTGGCCGCCGCCACCGGGTGGGAGCTGAAGCACTCGGGGCTGTGCCGGGGTGAGGTCTGCGTCCCGTTGCTCGGCCGGGTGATCACCGCTCCTGGCGACCCGACGCGCATCGACCCGGCCGCGTGGGCGGCCGCGCTCGGCCTGCTCACGGCGAGCAACGCGTTGGCGGGCGTCGTCGCCGTGGCGCCCGCGGCCGAGACCCACGCCCGCGAGACCGCGGACGGCAAGGCACCGGCGCTGCCGCTGAACGACGTCGACGGCAACCCGGTCGCGTTCGAGGACCTGTCGGGCCACAAGCGGGTGCTGGTCACCTGGGCCAGCTGGTGCGGCTGCCGCCACGAGCTCGGCGGCTGGCAGCGGCTGCAGGACGAGCTGGCCGACGCCGGCCTCCGGCTGTTCTCGGTGGCGCTCGACGCCGACCCCGAGGACGCCCGGCCCTGGATCGAGGCCGCCGGGCCGTCATACCCCGTCGCGGTGGATCCGGCGCACGTCACCGCCGAGCGTTACGGCATCACCAACGTGCCGAGCGTGGTCTGGGTCGACGAGGACGACCGGATCGTGAAGCCGCCGACGATCGCGCCGGGCGACGACCAGTTCCGGGACTTCACCAAGATCGACAGCGAGCAGCACCACGAGCTGCTGCGTCAGTGGGTGCGAGAGGGCCGGCTGCCCGAGAGTGCAGGGACCGAGCTGCCGCAGCGCACCGACGCGGAGCAGCTCGCCCTCGCCGAGCGTCGCGTCGCCGCCCACCTGCAACGCCGTGGTCGCACGGACGCCGCGGCCGCCCACCTGGCCCGGGCGCAGGAGCTCGCGCCCTGGGACTGGACCGTGCGCCGCGGCGGCATCGCGATGACCGGTGGCGACCCGTTCCTCGGCGAGGAGTTCCTCTCGTTCTGGGAGGAGTGGGACGCCGAGGGACGCCCGGGCTACACCGCGACGACGTAGGTAAATGCGCGCCGGGCCGCACAGGTAGACTGCGGACCCGCCGCCCCCTGCCGCCGAAGGTGACATGAGCTTCGACGTCCATCAGCTGGATCAATTTCTGCTGGTGGGCTCGGCCGTCACCCTTCTCGCGATCCTCGCGGTGCGGGTCTCCTCGCGCGCCGGGCTGCCCAGCCTGCTGATCTACCTGCTGATGGGCGTGGCCCTGGGTGAAGCGGGTCTCGGGATCCAGTTCGAGGACGCCGAGCTCGCACATGCCCTGGGCTTCGCGGCACTGGTCCTCATCCTCTCCGAGGGTGGTGTGACGACCAACTGGAACGACATCCGTGGCTCCATGCGGATGAGCGTGGCGTTGGCGACGTTCGGGGTCGCGATCTCGGTGACCGTCGTCGCACTCGTCGCGCACTTCGTGTTCGGGGTCTCGTGGGAGATCGCCGTGCTGCTGGGGGCGTGCATCTCGGCGACCGATGCCGCCGCGGTGTTCTCGGTGCTGCGCGTCGTACCCCTGAAACGGCGGTTGACCGGCACGCTTGAGGCGGAGTCGGGACTCAACGACGCGCCGGTCGTCGTCCTCGTGACGCTGATCTCCACCGGCGCGCTGGCAGAGGACGGCCCGCTGGCCGTCGCGGGCATCATCGTCTACGAGCTGGTCGCCGGTGTGCTGATCGGTCTCGCTGTCGGGTTCGGCGGCGCCTGGGTGATGCGCCGGGCGGCGCTTCCGGCATCGGGTCTCTACCCGATCGCGGTGATCTGCCTGACCATGCTCGCGTACGCCGGTGGCGCGGCCGCGCACGCATCGGGCTTCGCAGCCGTCTACATCGCGGCGCTGGTGCTGGGCAACTCCGAGCTGCCGCACCGACAGGCGACGCGGTCGTTCGCGGAGGGGATCGCCTGGCTGGCCCAGATCGGCCTGTTCGTGATGCTCGGCCTGCTGCTCTCGCCCGACCGGATCACGCTCGAGATCGTCGGGTTCGCCGTCGCGGTGGGACTCGTGCTGACGCTCGTCGCTCGCCCGCTGTCCGTGCTTGCGTGTGCCCTGGTGCAACGGATGCCACCGCGCGAGCTGGCGTTCCTCTCCTGGGCCGGGCTGCGCGGCGCGGTGCCCATCGTCTTCACCACGATCCCCCTGGCCGAGGGGATCGACGATGCCGAGCGGCTCTTCGACATCGTCTTCGTGATGGTCGTGATCTACACCGTGCTGACCGGCCCGACGCTGCCGATGGTGGCGCGGGTGCTGAAGGTCGCGCGCCGGTCGGAGCCGCGCGACCTCGACCTCGAGGCCGCGCCCCTGGAGCGGATCGCGGCCGACCTGCTGCAGATCACGATCAGCCCGGTGTCCAAGCTGCACGGCGTCGAGGTCGGAGAGCTGAGGCTGCCCAGCGGCTCGTCGGTGTCGATGGTGATCCGCGAGGGCGAGACCCTCGTGCCCGAACGTCGTACCGTCCTGCGCCGGGGCGACGACCTGCTCGTCGTCACCCCGCGCAAGCAGCGGGAGCGGACCGAGCAGCGGCTGCGCGAGGTCAGCGAGCGTGGCCGGCTCGCCCAGTGGCTCGACGAGTAGGAGCTAGAGCTCCTCGGTCGGAGGACTGCAGATCGTCACGTCCTCCTTGGCGGCGACGGAGGCCCGGCCGTCGGTCACCCCCGGGAACTCCTCGCCGACGACGACGTTGACCCCGGGTAGCGGCGGGTCGCGGCGGACCAGCTTGGCGTCCTTGCCGAGGTAGCTCTCGACCAGCTTCACCGCGGGGTTCTTCAGGTCCTCCGCCCAGATCTCCACGCCGGAGACCTTGGAGTCCTCCGGTGCGTTGCCGAGCTCGCCCCGGTCGAGGCCGGCCTCGGCGAGGTCCGTCATGACCCGGTTGGCCAGCCCCTCACGGCTGCCGGCGTTGAGCACGCTGACCGTCACCTGGTCGGGGTAGACCTTCTCGCCCTCACCCACCTGGGTAGAGGTGCAGGTGGCGGCGTCCTCGCGCTCGGGGAAGGGCTCGGTCACCGCCGACCAGGCCCAGGTCACCCCGATGAGCAGGAGCACGGCGAGGCCGAGCATCGTGACCGCCGACCGGATCTTGGCCTGTGCGTTGCTCATGGCGCCTCCACCACGTGCACCCGGGCGTGCAGCACGTTGCGCTGCTGCAGGGCGGCGCGCAGCGCCCGGTGCAGACCGTCCTCGAGGTAGTACTCGCCTTCCCACCAGACCACGTGTGCGAACAGGTCGCCGAAGAACGTCGAGTCCTCGTCGAGCACAGCGGACAGCTGCAGGGTGTCCTTCGTCGTCACGAGCTCGTCCAGCCGGACCTGCCGGGGCGGCACGTCGGCCCAGGCGCGCGAGGTCAGGCCGTGGTCGGGGTACGGCCGACCGTCGCCAACTCGCTTGAAGATCACGCCCGCGACTCTAATCGAACACCCCTGCGGGTCCTCATTCTAGAGTTCGGTCATGAGCGAGGCTGCCGCGGACGCGGACCACCCCATCGTCAGCGCGGTCGCGCCCGGCTACCAGTTCGAGGGACCCGCGCTCGAGCTCGGCGGACTGATGCTGGACGCCAGCACGCTGTCCGCCACCCGCATCCGGATCCCGCTGGGGATGCTCAACCGCCACGGCCTGGTCGCCGGCGCAACGGGCACCGGCAAGACCAAGACGCTGCAGCTGCTGGCCGAGCAGCTCAGCGCCAACGGCGTACCCGTCTTCGCCGCCGACATCAAGGGTGACCTTTCCGGCCTGGCGACGCCCGGCGAGACCAACGACAAGATCACCGAGCGAACCGCCTCCGTGGGCCAGGAGTGGACCGCCACCGGCTTCCCGGTCGAGTACTACGCCCTCGGCGGCGAGGGCACCGGCATCCCGCTCCGGGTGACCATGTCGGCGTTCGGGCCGACCCTGCTCAGCAAGGTGCTCGGGCTCAACGACACCCAGGAGTCCAGCCTGGGCCTGGTCTTCCACTACGCCGACAAGGCCGGGCTCCCGCTGCTCGACCTCGCCGACCTGCGCGCCGTGGTCGGCCATCTCACCAGCGACGAGGGCAAGCCCGACCTCAAGGAGCTGGGCGGGCTGTCCTCCGCCACCGCCGGGGTCATCCTGCGTGAGCTGATCGCGTTCCAGGACCAGGGCGCCGAGGCGTTCTTCGGCGAGCCCGAGTTCGAGTCGGCCGACCTGCTCCAGCAGGCGCCCGACGGCCGTGGCCTGATCAACCTCGTCGAGCTGCCCAACCTGCAGGACCGCCCCGCGGTGTTCTCGACGTTCCTGATGTGGCTGCTCGCCGACCTGTTCCACGACCTGCCCGAGGTCGGAGACATCGACAAGCCCAAGCTGGTCTTCTTCTTCGACGAGGCACACCTGCTCTTCCGCGACGCCTCGAAGGCGTTCCTCGAGCAGATCGCCCAGACCGTCCGGCTGATCCGGTCCAAGGGCGTCGGCGTCTTCTTCGTCACCCAGAGCCCGACCGACGTCCCCGACGACGTCCTCGCGCAGCTCGGCTCGCGCGTCCAGCACCAGCTGCGCGCGCACACCCCCAACGACGCGAAGGCGCTCAAGGCGACCGTGAACACCTATCCGGAGAGCGCCTACCCCGACCTGGGAGAGGTGATCACCAGCCTCGGCATCGGCGAGGCCGTGATCACCGTGATGAACGAGCGAGGGGCGCCGACCCCGGTCGCCTGGACCCGGCTCCGTGCCCCCGAGTCGCTGATGGCCCCCAGCGACCCCGCGGCCATGCAGGCGACCGTCGACGCGAGCCCACGACGTGCCAAGTACGCCGAGTCGATCGACCGCGAGTCGGCACGCGAGAAGCTCGCGGCCCGGCTCGAGGAGGGCGCCCGCAAGCAGGCGGAGGAGGACGCCGCGGCCGAGGCCGCAAAGGAGAAGTCGGCGACCAAGAAGGCGCCGAGCCGGCGTACCGAGAAGAAGGACGACGGTGGTCTGATCAGTGACGTGGTCGGCTCCAGCGCGTTCAAGGACTTCATGCGCACCGCGGCCCGGGAGATCGCCCGGGGCATGTTCAAGACCGGGCGCCGCTAGGGCGCTACGCCGTCCAGCGCACCGACTCGTCGACGAGGTCGGCCAGGGCGTGCACGCCGCGGAGGTCGTGCCGGCTCGACATCAGGTGGCTCAGGGACTTCGCGTGCCGCAGCCGCAGGCCGTCGCGCTGCGCCCGCCGGCGGTCGAGGTCGTTGTCAGTGCCGCGCGGGGTGGTGGCGGCGTCAGTGGTGTGGGTGTCCATGCGCCGAGCGTGGCCGACGAAGTTCTCCGGGAGATTGACGGCGGGTTAAGAGTTCATCTCACGCAACTTGTCCGGCGTTCCCTCTACTTGTCG
>DASTDJ010000279.1:0-20139 GCA_035710425.1 Nocardioides sp. | reverse complement strand
CGGCCGGGAGTCGCTGCAACGGGTCCCGACGATCGACCCGCTCCGCGGCAGCCGTGCGAGTGTGGGCGACCTGATCGACCGCAGTGACACGGCCACCGAGCTGTTCGCCGCTCTCACCCGCTGAGTGGATAGGGTCGTCGTATGGCCCAGGAGCACAAGCAGCCACGGAAGTCCTCGGAGACCGAGGAGGCGACCGAGGTCGCGCCCGAGAGCGACGTCGCCGAGCGTAAGGAAGCGCTGGACGACGACGTCGACTCGATCCTCGACGAGATCGACGACGTCCTCGAGACCAACGCCGAGGACTTCGTGAAGTCGTTCATCCAGAAGGGCGGTCAGTAGTGGCGGACCCCCGACTCCCGGCCGCGTTCCTGCAGCCGGGCAGTTCGTCGTTCAGCGACTTCCTCTCGGAGCAGGCACCCGACCTACTCCCTGGCCGCCGCGCCGTACCCCAGGGCAATGCCGCTGATCTCGCGCCGCACGGCACCACGATCGTCGCCGCGACCTTCCCTGGCGGCCTGGTGATGGCCGGTGACCGGCGGGCGACGATGGGCAACATCATCGCCCAGCGCGACATCGAGAAGGTCTTCCCGGCCGACGAGTACTCCGCGGTGGGCATCGCCGGCTCGGCCGGCCTGGCGGTGGAGCTGATCCGCCTGTTCCAGACCGAGCTCGAGCACTACGAGAAGATCGAGGGCAGCACCCTCTCCCTGGACGGCAAGGCCAACCGGCTCGCGGCGCTGATCCGCGGCAACCTCGGCATGGCCATGCAGGGTCTGGCCGTCGTACCACTCTTCGCCGGATACGACCTCGACGCCGGCCAGGGTCGGATCTTCAGCTACGACGTCACCGGCGGCCGCTACGAGGAGACCGCCTTCTACAGCGTCGGCTCCGGCAGCCTGTTCGCCAAGGGGTCGCTGAAGAAGCTCTACCGCGACGACCTCGGTGAGACCGACTGCGCGACCGTGGTGCTCCAGGCGCTCTACGACGCCGCGGACGACGACTCGGCCACGGGCGGCCCCGACCTGACGCGGCGCATCTTCCCCGTCATCCGCGTGATCACCGCCGAGGGTGGACGCCGGCTGCCCGACGACGACGTCGCGGAGATCGCCGACCGGGTCATCGCCGGGCGGATGACCCGGCCCGACGGCCCCGGCGCCCCGCTGACGGGAGCCGGCGCATGAGCATGCCGTTCTACGTCTCGCCCGAGCAACTGATGAAGGACCGAGCGGATTTCGCCCGGAAGGGCATCGCCCGCGGGCGTTCGGTGGTGCTGGTGCAGTACGCCGACGGCATCCTCCTGGTCTCGGAGAACCCTTCCCAGGCGCTGCACAAGGTGTCGGAGATCTACGACCGGATCGCGTTCGCCGCGGTCGGGCGTTACAACGAGTTCGAGAACCTGCGGATCGCGGGCGTACGGCTCGCCGACATGCGTGGCTACGCCTACGACCGCCGTGACGTCACCGGGCGCGGCCTGGCCAACGCGTACGCCCAGACCCTCGGCACGATCTTCTCCAGCGGCGGCGAGAAGCCCTACGAGGTGGAGATCTTCGTTGCGGAGGTCGGTGACAGCGCTGCCGACGACCAGGTGTACCGCCTCACCTACCAGGGGCAGGTGACGGACGAGCACGGGTACGCCGTGATGGGCGGCGAGGTCGAACCGGTCGAGCAGTACCTCTCCGAGCACTACTCCGAGGGCGCGGCCCTCGAGGAGGCGCTGCGTCTCGCGGTGGCGGCCCTTGGGCACGCGGAGACCGTGGATCGGGTGATTCCGACGGCTCACCTCGAGGTGGCACTCCTGGACCGCACCCGCAGCCAGCCGCGGAAGTTCGTCCGCCTGCCTCCGGCACGGCTCGACGGGATGCTCGGCGAGCGGGGGCCGGCCACGCCGGACCAGCCGTCCGACGAGGACAACCGGCCTGGCAACGCGCCGATCGCCCCCGTGCCGGACAACCCTGCGGACCCCACCGACCAGACCAGCGGCAACGTTCCTCCCCTGGAGGACCCGACCTCAGGTGAGCCCCCCGTCGCGCCCCCTCCGCCACCGTCGAACGGTTCCTGAGGGACTGATCGCGGCCGACGGCACGCCGTTTGGTCACCAACCGCAAGGATTCGGGCCGGTCCCTGCTGTTGGTGACCAAACCGCAACGAGGTGCCTGCGCGGGCAGCGATCCACAGGCCGCGAGAAGCGGAGTTTCGCGAGGTCGGGCGGCGCACATCCTCTCCGCCATGCCGGACAAGAGAGACGCTGACCAACCCATCCGCGGGCAGCGCCGCTGCAAGGGCTTCCGTCGCGTGAGCCACGGGCTGTTCCTGCAGGAGCGTGAGGATCTGACACCCGACCAGGAGTTCTGGCGCGATCTCCATGCATGGCTCGACGTGCTGCCGGACGGAGCGCGGTTCACCCACGTCACTGGCGCGAGGTTGCGGGGCTGGGCGCTGCCCAAGCTGCCTGAGCAGGCGCCCGTGTTCGCGGCAGTGGAGGGAGACCCCGCAAGACCCCGACGCCCCGGGCTGATCTGCTCGCGGTTGCGGCGGACCGCGGCGACCGATGCGCGCCGCCACGGGCTACCGGTGGACTCTGCCGAGGAGATCCTGCTGCGGTGCGCACGGGACCTTGGCCACATCGACCTCGTGATCCTCGTCGTCTCGGCCCTACGCGCCGGCGACATCGACAAGACGGCGATGGCCCTGGTCCTCGGGTCGCGTCGCCCCGGCGTCATCGCGCTGAGGGCTGCGTGGGGCGAGGCCAGCATGGAGCTCGAGTCGCCCGGTGAGGTCGTCCTGTACCTGTTCCATCGAGCCATCGACGTGCCCGTCGCACCGCAGGTCACGCTGTGCGACGACCGTGGGATCGTCCTCGGTCGGGCGGACCTGCACATCATTGGCACAAAGAACGTGCACGAGTACGACGGCGCCGTACATCGCGACAAGGCGCAGCACCGCAAGGATCTGCGCCGGGAGCGCGGCTGGGCCGGTAGCGACTACGTGCGCCGCGGCTACACCCTCGACGACCTGCTGAATCACCCGATGACCGTGATGCACGAGATCGATCGGGCGCTGGGGCGCCCCCACGACCACCGGCGGTACGAACGTTGGTGTGCCCAGGTCGAGAACTCCCTGTACTCCGAGGTGGGTCGTGAGCGGGTGATGAACCGTTGGCACCGGGCGATGGGCGTCACCGATTGGTCACGAACACCGTGACGGGGCGCTGGTTCTGTGCCGTTGGTGACCAAACCGCAACCCCCAGTCCGCGCGAGCCCACAGCAACACCACCACGAACGGCCTAGGCTGCATGTGTGGACCGGCGGATCTTCGGCATCGAGAACGAGTACGGCGTGACGTGCACGTTCAAGGGCCAGCGCCGCCTCAGCCCGGACGAGGTGGCCCGCTACCTGTTCCGCAAGGTCGTCAGCTGGGGGCGGAGCAGCAACGTCTTCCTGCGCAACGGCGCCCGGCTCTATCTCGACGTCGGCAGCCACCCCGAGTACGCCACTCCGGAGTGCGACGACGTGGTCGAGCTGGTCACCCACGACAAGGCGGGGGAGCGGGTGCTGGAGGGGCTGCTCCTCGACGCCGAGCAGCGCCTGCACGACGAGGGCATCTCCGGTGAGATCTACCTCTTCAAGAACAACACCGACTCGGCCGGCAACTCCTACGGCTGCCACGAGAACTACCTGGTCAGCCGCTCGGGCGAGTTCAGTCGACTGGCCGACGTACTGATCCCGTTCCTGGTCACCCGTCAGATCGTCGTCGGCGCCGGCAAGATCACCCAGACACCGCGCGGGGCGAGCTACAGCGTCTCCCAGCGCGCGGAGCACATCTGGGAGGGCGTCAGCAGCGCCACGACGAGAAGCCGGCCGATCATCAACACCCGCGACGAGCCGCACGCCGATGCCGAGAAGTACCGCCGCCTCCACGTGATCGTAGGCGACTCCAACATGAGCGAGACCACCACGATGCTCAAGGTGGCCAGCTGCGACCTGGTGCTGCGGATGATCGAGGAGGGCGTGGTGATGCGCGACCTCACGATGGAGAACCCCATCCGCGCCATCCGCGAGATCTCCCACGACGTCAGCGGTCGCCGCAAGGTCCGGCTGGCCAACGGCCGCGAGGCGAGTGCGCTCGACATCCAGGCGGAGTACCTCGCGAAGGCCCGCGACTTCGTCGACCGCAAGGGCATCAGCACCCCGGTGCTCGAGCGGGCGCTCGACCTGTGGGAGCGCGGCCTGAAGGCGGTGGAGTCCGACGACCTGGGGCTGGTCGACCGAGAGATCGACTGGGTCATCAAGTGGAAGCTGATCGACCGCTACCGTGCCAAGCACGGCCTCCCGCTCGGCCACCCGCGGATCGCCCAGCTCGACCTCGCCTACCACGACATCCACCGCAACCGCGGCCTCTACTACCTGCTGGAGAAGCGGGGCGCGGTCGCCCGGGTCACCTCCGACCTGAAGGTGTTCGAGGCCAAGACGATCCCGCCGCAGACCACCCGAGCCCGCCTGCGCGGGGAGTTCATCCGCCGCGCGCAGGAGCGACGCCGCGACTTCACGGTCGACTGGGTGCACCTCAAGCTCAACGACCAGGCCCAGCGCACAGTGCTCTGCAAGGACCCGTTCCGTGCCCACGACGAGCGGGTGCAACGCCTCATCGATGGCATGTGAGCGCGCCTGAGAACTGCTCAGGAACCCCTTGTAGGGTTCGCATGCGAAAGTCCCGACCCGCTCGAAGGTGGATCCCTGTGCTCCAACGCGTACGACGTCCCGCTGCCCTGGTCGTCCCTGTCCTGCTCCTGTCCGCGCTGGTCGCCTGCGGTGACGACGACGGCTCCGGCGAGGACTCCCTCGAGGGCTTCGACGCCGTCAGCATCACCGGCGACGTGGGCACGGCCCCGACGGTGGACTGGAAGGGGGAGCTGGAGGCCGAGAAGACCGAGACGAAGGTCCTGGTCGAGGGCGACGGCCCCGAGGTCAAGGAGGGCGACAAGGTCGACGTCAACGTCTGGATCGGCAACGGGTTCACCCAGGAGGAGTCCTTCACGACGTACGAGAAGGGCGGCACCCCCGAGACCTTCACCCTCGACGACCAGTTGACACCGGCGTTCAAGGACGCGCTGGTCGGCCAGAAGATCGGCTCCCGCGTCGCGGTGAGCGCTCCGGCCGCCGACCTGTTCGGCGAGACCGGCAACCCGCAGCTCGACATCGGCAACGAGGACAGCGTGGTGGTCATCTTCGACCTGATGGAGATGTTCCAGCCTCCGAAGCCGAAGGACGTCGCCGCCTCCCGGATGCCGAAGATCGTCGAGAAGGACGGCAACGTCACCTCGCTCGACTTCACCGGCCTTCCCGAGCCGAAGCCCGACGCCAACCTCCTCCGCCACGTGGTGACGGAGGGCAAGGGCAAGACTCTGACGCCGGAGAGCACCGTGACCGCCGACTACCTCGGGATGGTCTACGACGCCAAGAAGCCGTTCGACGAGAGCTTCTCGGGCGAGCCGGCCGAGTTCTCGCTGCAACAGGTCGTCCAGGGCTGGACGTATGGGCTCTCAGGTCTGAAGGTGGGCAGCAGGGTGCTGCTCCAGATCCCGCCGGACCTCGGGTACGGCGCCCAGGCCCAGGAGAACATCCCGGCGAACAGCACGCTCTACTTCGTCGTCGACATCGTCAGCGCCAAGTAGCCTGCGCGCGACGTCCTGACGAATGGTGGTGGCATGAGCGCAGCGGCGAAGAGCGAACGCCTGCTCAACCTGCTGATCATGCTGTTGGTGCAGCGGCACTACATCGCCAAGGACCGGATCCGCTCGATCCTCTACCCCGACTCGACGCCGGACGGGTTCGAGAAGATGTTCGAGCGCGACAAGGAGGAGCTGCGCAGCCTCGGCGTGCCGATCGAGGTGGGCCAGATGGACGCCTACTTCGACGACGAGCCCGGCTACCGCATCCGCCCCGACGAGTTCGCGCTCCCCGAGATCGACCTCGCGCCTGACGAGGCGGCGGTGGTCGGTCTGGCCACCAAGGTCTGGCAGCACGCCACGCTCGCGAAGGCCACCACGGAGGCGGTGCGCAAGCTGGCGGCCGTGGGGGTCGACGTCGACGTCACACAGCTGGAGATCGCCCAGCCTCGGCTGAGCGCCGACGAGCCGTCGTTCGACGCCTTCTGGCTGGCCGTCCAGGAGCGGACCCCGCTCGCCTTCGACTACCTCCGGTCAGGTGAGCAGGAGTCGGCCACCCGCCACCTCCAGCCCTGGGGGGTCGCGCGCTACTCGGGACGCTGGTACGTCGTCGGCTACGACACCGACCGGCAGGCCGAGCGGGTGTTCCGGCTGTCGCGGGTGCAAGGGGCCGTACGTCGAGCCGGGGCGCCTGGCAGCTACGACATCCCGGCCGACACGGACGTCCGCGACATCGCCCGTCGGCTCGCGCCCGCGCCGGTGACCGAGTCCATGGTGATCCTGGTCCGCACCGACGCGGCAACCCCGCTGCGGCGGGCCGCCGACACCGTCGAGCCCGAGGTGGCGGGCCCCGACGACGCCACCGGCTGGGACCGGCTCACGCTGACCCGCGGCCACACCGACATGGCCGAGGAGGTGCTCGGCTACGGCCCCGCGGTCTACGTCGAGTCACCGCAGTGGCTGCGCGACCAGGTCGTGGCCAGGCTCCGCGGGGTCTCCGCATGAACCGCCCGACCGCGGGCGCGAAGGACCAAGTCGCTCGGCTGCTGACGCTGGTACCGCTCCTGCATGCCCACGGCGAGATGCCGCTGGGCGCCGCCGCCGAGGCGCTCGGTGTCACGCCCGCGCAGGTGCTGAGCGACCTCAAGGTGCTCTTCATGGTCGGCCTCCCCGGCGGCTATCCCGAGGACCTCATCGACGTCGACCTCGACGCCCTCGAGGGGCCCGGAGGACCCAACGCCGCGGGCATGATCCGGGTGTCGAACGCCGACTATCTCGCCCGTCCCCTCCGGCTGAGCCCCACCGAGGCGACCGCCATGATCGTGGCGCTGCGGGCGATGCGCGACGGGGCCGCAGACGACACCCGCGAGATCGTCGACCGGGTGCTCGCCAAGCTCGAGGCCGCCGCGGCAGAAGGGCCGGCCGCCGCCCGCATCGACCCCGGCGTCGACACGCGCGAACCCAGGCTGACCGCGCTGGCCGACCGGCTGCGCGACGCCGCCGAGCGACACGTCCAGGTCCGGCTCACCTACTACGTGCCCTCCCGTGACGAGGAGTCCGAGCGCCTCGTCGACCCCCGTGGCGTGGTGAGCGCGCACGGCATGACCTATCTCGACGCCTGGTGCCACAGCGCCGAGGCGCCCCGGCTGTTCCGGATCGACCGGATCGCGTCGGCGGAGGTCACCGATCAGCCGATCGAGACCCCCGTCGAGGCGCCGCGGGACCTTTCGGAGGGGATCTTCGCCCAGTCCGACGACACCTCCCTGGTCACCCTTCGGCTGGCGCCTCCGGCGCGCTGGGTGGTCGAGTACTACCCCGTCGAGGCGGTCCGCAGCGGCGACGACGGCACCCTCGAGGTCGATCTGCTGGTCGCGGACGACCGCTGGCTGCTCCGCCTGCTGCTGCGCCTGGCCCCGCACGCGAGCGTGCTCTCACCGCCGGAGTACGCCCAGGAGTTCACCCGCCTGACACGGGAGACCCTGGCTCTGTACTGACCGCGGCGTACCATTGTCGACGACAACCCCGATTGGATGAGGACCCGATGAGCTACCCCCTGATTGGAATGCCGCAGGGCGCCGAATGGCTGGTGATCCTGGCGATCGTGATCCTCGTGTTCGGGGCCGCCAAGCTGCCGGACCTGGCGCGCGGCACCGGCCAGGCGCTGCGGATCTTCAAGTCGGAGACCAAGGGCCTCAAGGACGACGAGGCCGAGGACGACGCGAAGCCGGGTCGCAACGACATCGCGACGCCCCCTGCCGAGCTTCCGGGCTCGTCCGTGGAGGAGAACACCACCGCGCAGGACCGCCAGCCCGACACGCGCAACGGCTGACCGCGGCCGCACCCTCACTCGCCCGTGTCGATCTCCGGGGTCGTCCAGCTCTTCGTCGGCCGACCCGTCCACCCGGTCGGCCCCGACGGCCGGATGGCCCTGTCGGACCACCTGCGTGAGCTGCGCGCCCGGATCCTCAAGATCGCGCTCATCCTCGGGCTGGGGCTGGCCGCCGCGCTGTTCTTCTTCGACCAGCTCTTCGACCTGATCTACGACCCCTACCTCCAGGCCCAGCAGAACCTCCCCGAGGGCAGCACCCTGCCCACGACCAGCGGTGCGGGCGCCGGCCTGATGCTCTACCTCAAGCTGTGCGGGCTCGCCGCGATCGTCGGAACCAGCCCGCTGTGGCTCTACCAGATCTGGGCGTTCATCATGCCCGGACTGCACCCGAAGGAGCGCAAGTGGAGCCGCGTCTTCGTCGCGATCGCGGGCCCGCTGTTCTTCGCCGGAGTGCTGCTCGGCTACCTCACCCTGCCCAAGGGCCTGGAGATCCTGATCGGCCTCAACCCCGACCCGCTGACCAACCTGGTCGAGTTCAACGAGTACCTCTCGTTCTTCAGCCGCACGCTGATCGTGTTCGGCATCGCCTTCGAGATCCCACTGTTCATCGTGCTGCTCAACCTCGCCGGTGTGGTGAGCGGCAAGGCACTGGGCGCGCACCGCGCCTGGATCATCGTGGGCACTTTCCTGTTCGCCGCGATCGCGACCCCGTCGGCCGACCCGTTCACGATGACGATCATGGCGGTGCCGATGGTGCTGCTGTTCCTCCTCTCCGAGGTGATCGCCCGGTTCAACGACCGGCGCCGGGCCCGCCGCAAGCCGTTCGCCGACCTGTCACCCGACGAGGCCTCGCCGCTGTGAGCCATCCGGAGGTGGACCCGTTCGACCTCCCCGAGTGGCTGGGGGAGGGCGACGTGACGTGGATGGCCGAGTCGGGGCTGCGCAGCCACCACGTCCGGGGAGTCCTGCGCGGGGCCGGCGGCGAGATCCCGTGCGACCTGCTCGCCGTCGACGAGGCCTACCCGGTCCCGGTGGCCGACGACGCCACCCGGCTCCGGGCCCACCAGGCGTGGCGGCACGGCCAGGTCCAGCTGGCGACGTACGACGACAGGCTGGCGCTGTTGACGCCGGGCCGGGAGTTCAGCGCCGAGGGTGTCCTCGACGTCGTCGGCCGGCTGGCCAAGGCCGTCGGGGCGTCACCTGACCACTACGCCGTGCTGCTCCGTCTGAGCGGCTGACCGGACGCTAGCGCTGTCGTTTGGTCACCAACCGCAGGAAATGCACCCCGATCTCTGTCGTTGGTGACCAAACGGCAGCCCCACACCAGCCACGAGCGAGCGCCACGGTCACGGCGCACATCTCGAGGCGCCTCCGACAAGCTGGATATGGACAACCGCGCCCAGGCGGCTCTGCTCGCGCAACAGGCGGGCCTCTAGAGTCGAGGCGTGTCCCGCGAGATCGCCCTGCTGACCAACCCGACCGCCGGCAGGGGCCGGGGCCGCCGGGCGCGCGACGTCGCGGTTGCCCGGCTGCGAAGCGTCGGCATCGCCGTGCGCTCCATCGAGGGTGCCGACGCCGACCAGGCGCAGGTGCTGGCGCGGGAACAGGTCGCAGCCGGCGTCGACGCGCTGGTCGTCTGCGGCGGCGACGGCATGGTCAACATCGGTCTGCAGGCGGTCGCATCCACCGACACCCCGCTCGGCATCATCCCGGCAGGCACCGGCAACGACGTGGCTCGCTACTTCGACATCCCGCTCAAGGACCCGGCCACGGCGGCCGAGCGGATCATCGCCTGGAGGACGCGCACCGTCGACCTGGCCCGCTGTCACGACCGCTACTACGCCACCGTGATGGCCGCCGGGTTCGACGCGGTCGTCAACGAGCGTGCGAACCGGATGTCTTGGCCCCGGGGGCAGATGCGCTACAACCTGGCCACCCTTGCGGAGCTCCGCACCTTCCAGCCGCTGCCGTACATCCTCGATCTCGACGGCACCGTGCTGCACCTGTCCGCGATGCTGGTGGCGATCGGCAACGGCCCGTCCTTCGGTGGCGGGCTCCGGATCGCCGAGGGCGCGGTCCTGGACGACGGCTACCTGGACGTCGTCGTCATCAAGCCGATCAGCAAGCTCGAGCTCGTGCGCACCTACCCCAAGCTGTTCAAGGGCACGCACACCATGCACCCGCAGTACGAGCACCACCGGGCCCGCAAGATCACCGTGGCGGCCCCGGGGATCGTGGGCTACGCCGACGGCGAGCGCTTCGGCCCGCTGCCGATCACGATCGAGTGCGTGCCCGAGGCATTGCAGGTGCTCGCGTGAACGCCGCATCGGGGGAGCCGTCGCCGGCGGAGCGGTACGCCGACTACCGCCGGGACAAGCAGCACCCGGTGCTACGTGACTTCGCGGCGGGGTACTCCTTCCCGCTCGACGACTTCCAGGTGCGCGCCTGCCGCGAGATCGAGGACGGTCGCGGCGTCCTGGTCGCAGCGCCGACCGGCTCGGGCAAGACCGTGGTGGGGGAGTTCGCCGTCCACCTGGCGCTCGAGACCGGCCGCAAGTGCTTCTACACCACGCCGATCACGGCCCTGTCGAACCAGAAGTACCACGACCTCGTGGCCCGCCACGGCGCGGAGAACGTCGGCCTGCTGACGGGTGACAACACCGTCAACGGCGAGGCGCCTGTCGTGGTGATGACCACCGAGGTCCTCCGCAACATGCTGTACGCCGGCTCCCGCACCCTCCTGGGGCTCGGCTTCGTGGTGATGGACGAGGTCCACTACCTCGCCGACCGGGCGCGCGGCGCGGTGTGGGAAGAGGTGATCATCCACCTCCCGGAGTCCGTGACGCTGGTGTCGCTCTCGGCGACGGTGTCCAACGCCGAGGAGTTCGGCGAGTGGCTGGCCACGGTGCGAGGCGAGACGACCACGATCGTGGAGGAACGGCGTCCGGTACCGCTCTACCAGCACGTGATGGTCGGTCGGCGGCTGCTGGACCTGTTCGCGTCCTCCGACGTCGATGCCGCCGCGGGCTTCGTGAAGGAGGGCGCGCCCGTCAACGACGAGCTGCTGCGGATCGCCCGCGACGACTGGGCCTCGACCCGGATGCGGGACCGCCGCTCGCCGCGCCAGCGGGGCCGCGGGCAGCGCCCGCGCCAGGTGGGCAACGGTCGGCGGGTCTGGATCCCGAGCCGGGCGGAGGTGATCGAGCGGCTCGACCGGCAGGCGCTGCTCCCCGCCATCGTCTTTATCTTCAGCCGGGTCGGCTGCGACGCCGCGGTCACCCAGTGCCTCAACGCCGGCGTCCGGCTCACCACGCCGGAGGAACGGGACACGATCTACGAGTACGTCGAGGAGACCATCGTCGATCTCGACGAGGACGACCTGCACGTGCTCGGGTACCACGACTTCCTGGACGGGCTGACGCGCGGTGTGGCGGCCCATCACGCCGGCATGCTGCCGGCGTTCAAGCAGGTCGTGGAGGAGCTCTACGTCCGGGGCCTGTGCAAGGTCGTCTTCGCCACGGAGACCCTGGCCCTGGGCATCAACATGCCCGCGCGCACCGTGGTGATCGAGAAGCTGTCGAAGTGGAACGGCGAGACCCACGCCGACATCACGCCGGGGGAGTACACCCAGCTGACCGGACGCGCGGGGCGCCGTGGCCTCGACGTCGAGGGGCACGGCGTCGTGCTGTGGCAACCGGGCATGGAGCCGAAGCAGGTGGCCGGTCTCGCCTCCACCCGCACCTACCCGCTCCGGTCGTCGTTCCGGCCGTCGTACAACATGGCGGTCAACCTGGTGCACCAGTTCGGCCGGGAGCGCTCCCGCGAGCTCCTGGAGCAGTCGTTCGCGCAGTTCCAGGCCGACAAGGCGGTCGTGGGCCTGGCGCGGCAGCTCCGCAAGGCGGAGGACGCGCTGGAGGGGTACGCCGAGGCGGCCACCTGCGACCAGGGCGACTTCATGGCCTACGCCCGCCTGCGGCGGCGGATCGGCGAGGCCGAGAAGGCGGCGAGCCGGTCCCGGAGGTCCGACCGCCGCGACGAGGCCCTGGCATCGCTGACGAAGCTCCGGCCGGGCGACGTGATCGAGGTCCCGGCCGGGAAGTTCTCGGGCCTGGCGGTGGTCGTGGATCCCGGGACGTCCGGCGACAGCCCCCGCCCGTACGTCGTCACCGCCGGCCGGCAGGCGCGACGGCTGGCGGCCGTCGACTTCCCGACACCGGTGGAGGCGCTCACCCGCCTGCGGATCCCGAAGAACTTCAACGGTCGCAACCCTCAGATGCGTCGTGACCTGGCCTCGGCGCTGCGCGACCGCACCCACGGACTGACCCCGCCGCCGGCCCGCGAGCGGCGCGGCCGCCCGGCCGCAGGCCCGGAGGACGAGGAGATCGCGCGGCTCCGGGCGGAGCTGCGGGCCCACCCCTGCCACGGTTGCGCGGACCGTGAGGACCACGCCCGCTGGGCCGAGCGCTGGTTCAAGCTGGACCGCGACGCCGCCACGCTGCGGCGGCGGGTGGAGCGTCGTACGAACACCGTGGCCCGGCAGTTCGACCGCGTCTGCGACGTGCTGACCGCCCTCGACTACCTCGACGGCGAGACGGTCACCGGGCGCGGCAAGCGGCTGATGCGGATCTACTCCGAGCTGGACCTGGTCGCGGCCGAGGCGCTGCGCGAGGGGCTGTGGAACGAGCTGCCCGCCTCCGGGCTCGCCGCGGCCCTGTCCGTGCTGGTCTTCGAGGCCAGGCGGCCCGACGACGCGAGCGCCCCTCGGGTGCCGGGAGGGGCCACGAAGGACGCGATCGGTGAGACGGTGCGGCTGTGGGGGCAGCTGGAAGCCCTCGAGCGCGACCATCACCTGGAGTTCCTCCGCCAGCCCGACCTGGGCTTCGCGTGGGTGGCCTACCGGTGGGCCGAGGGCGACGACCTCGACGACGTGCTCAGCACCTCCGACCTGTCCGCCGGCGACTTCGTCAGGCAGATGAAGCAGCTGGTCGACTTCGCCGGGCAGATCGCCGACGCCGCGGTGGACACCCCCGTCCGGGAGACGGCCAGGGAGGTGGTCCGTCGGCTGCGTCGCGGCGTGGTCGCCTACTCGTCACTGGCCGACTGAAACAACTTTCGGCGTGTTGTCGGATCGGGCGTCCCGCCGTTCGTCGGGTGAATGTCACCCCACCGATCAGGAGGACCCATGAAATACATGATGTTCGTCGTCGTCGACCCCGACGCCGAGGAGACCCCGCGCGCGGAAGACATCACCATCGAGGAGTGGCTCGCCGACGTCGAGACCCACGGCACCCGGGTCACGGGCGACCGGCTTCGTCCCACGAGCGACGCCACGACGGTCCGGATCAGCAAGGGCGAGGTGCTGGTCACCGACGGCCCGTTCACGGAGTCGAAGGAGTGGATCGCGGGTTTCGACATCCTCGACTGCAAGGACCTCGACGAGGCGATCCAGATCGCTGCCCGGCACCCGCAGGCCAACGGTGGGAAGATCGAGCTGCGACCGTTCTGGCCGATGGACGAATGACGGCCGACCCGGTCCGGGCGGCGCTGACCGCGGTCGCCACCGAGCGAGCCGCGATCCTCGCCACCCTGATCCGGGTAACGGGCGACTGGGAGCTCGCCGAGGACTGCGTGCAGGACGCCGTGGAGCGGGCGCTCTCCCGCTGGCCGGTCGAGGGTGTCCCCGCCTCGACGGCCGGCTGGCTGACCACCGTGGCCCGCAACCGCGCGATCGACGTGCTCCGCAGGCGGGCGACCGAGCGGGCCAAGCTGCAGGAGGTGGCGCTGATGAAGGAGCCCGAGAGTCCTCCGGACGACCTGCTGCGGCTGATCTTCACCTGCTGCCACCCCGCACTACCGATCGAGGCCCGCGTGGCCCTGACCCTGCGGACGGTGGCCGGGCTGTCCACTCCGGAGATCGCCCGGGCGTTCCTGGTGTCGGAGCCGACGATGTCGCAGCGGCTGCTCCGCGCCAAGGGAAGGATCGCGCACGCGGGGATCCCCTACCGGGTGCCCGCGCCGGACCAGCTGGCGGAGCGGACCGGGGGCGTGCTGGCGGTGCTCTACCTCGTCTTCAACGAGGGCTACGGCTGGAGGGAGGGTGACCTCGCGGCGGAGGCTCTCCGGCTCTCGCGGCTTCTCGTAGAGCTGATGCCCACCGAGGACGAGCCGCGCGGCCTGCTGGCACTGATGCTGTTCCTGCAGGGCCGGCGGGCGACCCGGTTCGACGACAACGGCGACCTGGTGCCGATGGAGGAGCAGGACCGGTCACGCTGGGACGGAGCCATGGTGGCCGAGGGCCTGTGGCACCTGCGCCGCGCCGCCTCGTCGGGAACAGCACCGGGTCCGTACCGCCTCCAGGCCTCGATCGCGGCGTGCCACGCGGAGGCGGTCGACGCGCCTTCGACCGACTGGGCCCTGATCGTCCGGTTGTACGACGCGCTGGCGGAGGCGCAGCCCTCGCCGGTGATCGACCTGAACCGCGCGATCGCGTCGGGCTTCCTGAACGGCTTCGAGGCGGGCCTGGACGCCATGGACGGCCTGGATGAGGCCCTCGCGGGCTACTACCTGCTGCCGGCCGCCCGCGGGGACTTCCTGCGCCGTCTGGGACGGCTGGACGAGGCGCGGACGGCGTACACGGCGGCGTTGGGGCTCGCGCCGGGAGAGGCCGAACGCAGGCTGCTGGAACGCCGGCTCGCGGAGCTCTGAGATCAGTCGGGCAACGCGTGCACGGCGTCGGCGACGGGGGTGTCACCGGAGACGACGTTCCACTGCTTCCCGGCGGTGGCCGGGTTGTCGAGCACGGCGGCCAGCACGGCGGCGACGTCGGCGCGGGGGATGTCGCCACGCCCCACGTCGGAGCCCAGCGCGACCCGCCCGGTAGCGGTGTCGTCGGTGAGCCGGCCTGGCCGGATGATCGTCCAGTCCAGGTCGCTCTCGCGGAGCGCCGCGTCGGCGTCCCGCTTCGCCTCGACGTACGCCCGCCACACGTCGCCGGTGTCGTCGGGCAGCGGCTTGTCGACGTTGATCGCCGACACCTGGACGAACCGCCGGATGCCGGCCAGTCGGGCGCCCTCGATCGACTTCAGCGACCCTTCGAGGTCGACGGTGCGCTTGCGCTCGATGTTGCCGTCCGGGCCGCCACCCGCGGCGAACACGACCGCCGTGCAGCCGGCGAACGCGGCCGCGAACTCGGCGGCGTCCTGCTGCTCGATGTCCAGCAGCCGCATCTCGGCGCCGCGGTGCTCGATCTCGTCGCGGTAGCGCTCGTTGCGGACCAGCGCGACGGCGTCGACGTCGGACCGGCGCAGGTCGTGGAGCAGGTGTCGGGCCACCTGGCCGTGACCCCCGACGACGGCCACGCGTGTCATGCGTTCACGCTACTCAACGCCGCCATCAGCCGCTCCGCCGGACTGCCGAGGCCCCACTGCTCGACGAGGGCCTCGACCTTGTCGGGGTCCTTGGGCTGCCGGGGGAGCAGGATGTCGCTGCGATCGAGGTCGAGGTCCCGCGCGACGGCGACCACGGTCGGGGCGACCTCGAGGTAGTCAGCGGCCGCCTTCACCTTGCCGCGCGGGCCGGGCCCCATGTCGGAGTCGGGGTCCTGGGCGGCCGCGACGATGCCGGGGATGTCGCCGAAGCGCCCCAGCAGGGTGGCCGCGGTCTTCTCCCCGACGCCCGCGACCCCCGGGAGGCCGTCGGACGAGTCGCCCCGCAGGGTGGCGAAGTCGGCGTACTGGTGGGCGTCGATGCCGTACTTCTCCCGCACCCAGTCGTTGGTGACGCGCTCGTGGCGCCCCACGCCGCGGGCGATGTAGAGCACCCGCACCTCGGCGTCGTCGTCGACGAGCTGGAACAGGTCGCGGTCACCCGTCACGATGTCGACGGGCTGGCCGGCGTCGGTGGCGAGCGTCCCGATCACGTCGTCGGCCTCGTAGCCGTCGGCGCCGATCACGCAGATCCCGAAGGCGTCCAGCACGTCGATGATGATCGGGATCTGGGCCTCCAGGGGGTCGGGGACCTCCTCGATGTCCGGCGCGGTCGCCACCTCCTCGACGACCCGGTGCGCCTTGTACGACGGGATCAGGTCGACCCGCCACTGGGGCCGCCAGTCGTTGTCCCAGCAACAGACCAGATCGGTGGGACGGTAGTCGTCGACCAGGCGGCTGATGAAGTCCATCAGGCCGCGCACGGCGTTGACGTTGGTGCCGTCAGGCGCGCCGATCTCCGGGACGCCGTAGAAGGCGCGGAAGTACATCGAGGCGGTGTCGAGCAGCATCAGGCGCTTGTCCGAGGCGGGCATGCCGGGAGCGTAGCCGCGCCGCGCGTCCTGTGGTCCGGTCGGTCGGGCGCGTCGGCGCGCGTTCGCCCTACGCTGTCGGACGTGAACGCGTCCGACGTGGAGGAGAAGGACCGACAGATCCTCCAGCTGCTGGCCCGTGATGGCCGGATGTCCTACACCGATCTCGGCAAGGCAACCGGGCTCTCGACCTCGGCCGTCCACCAGCGGGTCAAGCGGCTCGAGCAGCGCGGGCTGATCCTCGGTTACGGCGCGACCGTCAACCACGCCGAGATCGGCCTCCCGCTCACCGCGTTCATCTCGATCCGCCCGATCGACCCCTCCCAGCCCGACGACTCGCCGGAGCGGCTCCGCGGCGTCCCCGAGATCGAGTCGTGCTGGTCGGTCGCGGGGGAGGAGTCCTACATCCTGAAGATCCGGGTCGCCACCCCGGAGGACCTCGAGGACCTGCTGGCGCGCGTCCGCTCGGCCGCGAACGTGGCCACCCGGACCACGATCGTCCTCTCCACGCCGTACGAGAACCGCCCGGTCACCTGAGCTTGGCGGGGGCGCGGTCAGACAGGTCCGACGTCGCGTTCCTGACGGCCGGCGGCTGGTGACCCAGCCGAACCGTACGTCTCGAGCCGGCGGGCCGCCTGTCCCGCCCAGACTCGGATCTGCTCGTAGCGCTCCTTCCCGGCGCGAGCGCCGAGCACGTAGCCGATCCCGAAGGCACCCAGCGCCCCGAGCATCACGCGCCCCCCTTGCGTCGTCCGGCCGGCCCAGCGGCCTTGGCTCGGGCCAGCCGCGCCTGGGCGGTGTTCTGGCCAGGTAGCGCCCTCACGAGCGCCGTACCGACCTTCTTCACGGACCGAAGAGTCTCGCCCAGCAGGTCCCGCACTGAGGTGGCCGCCGTCTCGACCACCCCCGGTCGCACGTGCTCGTTCGCCATCGCCGTCTCCCTCACCCTGACTCGCGCTCCCCACGCGAGGCGACGTCGCCTGGACGTCACGCTGCCGAGTACCCGCGACCTGGCGGGAGCATTCTCGCGCCAGATTCAGGCGGCCAGCAGGCGGCAGGCGTTCGGCTTCCGGACTGCCGTTTGGTCACCAACCGCAGGAAATCAGGGCGATTCCGTGTCGTTGGTGACCAAACGGCAAGCCCCAGCCCAGAAGGAGCGCCGCCGCGTCCGCTATCAGTACGCCTGTAGCGCGGCGGTCCGCCGGGACGCCTCGGCGACCTCGGCCGCCTTGAGCGCGCTCTCGTCGAGGTCGGCGTGGGAGGCCCACCACGCCTGGCCCTCAGCGGGGAGGGTGTGGATCGGGTCGTAGTACTCGTAGGTGCGGTTGAGCGCCTCGGGGTCGTTCGCCTCGATCGAGGTCCGGTAGTTCTTGGTCCAGTACGAGATGCCGCGCTCGGTGTCGTACGACGCGAGCTGGTGCACCCAACGCTTGCCGACGAAAGGCACGTCGCACACGATCCGCGGGGTCGCGAAGCCGGGCAGGTAGCCCATGATGTGGTGCTGCAGCCGCTGCGCGTCGGCGACCGAGACCCGCCAGTGCTCCGAGAACGGGATCATGTCGCACATGTAGAAGTAGTAGGGCATGATCCCCGCGCCGTCGAGCAGCCGGAAGCAGAGGTCGAGCAGCGCGTGCGGGTCGGCGTTGACGCCGTTGAGCAGCACGCCCTGGTTGCGTACGTCGCGGATGCCGGTGTCCAGCATCGCGCGGGTCGCCTCTGCCACGAGCGGGGTCACGGAGTTGGCGTGGTTGGTGTGAGTGTGGATCGCGATCGACACCCCGCGCGAGCGCGCGACGGTTGCGACCCGCTCCATCCCCGCTCGCACGTCGTCCTGGAGCCAGTGCTGGGGGAGGCCGATCAGGGCCTTCGTGGCCAGTCGGATGTCGCGGATGTTCTCGACCTCGAGCACGGACGTCAGGAAGGCCACGAGCCGCGGCCACGGCATGTTCGCCACGTCGCCACCGGAGACCACAACGTCGCGCACGGAGGGGGTGCGCCGCAGGTAGTCGATCATGTCGCCGAGCCGGTCGTTGGGCTTGCCGACGAGCTTCAGCTTGTCGATCACGGGGGTCGAGTTGCCCACCAGGTCCATCCGCGTGCAGTGACCGCAGTACTGCGGACAGGTCGGCAGCAGCTCTGCCAGCACCTTGGTCGGGTAGCGGTGGGTGAGCCCCTCGGTTACCCACATGTCGTGCTCGTGCAGGGAGTCGCGGGTGGCGTGCGGGTGCGAGGCCCAGTCGGTACGCCGGTCGGAGAAGACCGGGATCATGTAGTGCCGGATCGGGTCGGCGTAGAGCGCGTCGGTGAGCGAGCCGGGACCGGTGGGACCGCCGTCGCGGCCGAAGTGCGGCACCATCGTGTTCATCATCTGCGGGGGGACCAGCATCGACATCGTGGCCCGCTCCGCCTGGTCGCGCTCGAGGTCGGCGTAGAAGCGCTCGTCGACGAGGTCACCCATGAGCTCGCGCAGCTGCTTGACGTTCTTCACGCAGTGGGCGCGCTGCCACTGGACCGAGCTCCACTCGTCCGCTGTCACGTCCGCCCAGCCCGGGAACCGGGTCCAGTCGGGCTCGACGAGCTCGACCTGCTGATAGGGGTAGGGCTGGCCGGTTTCCAGGCCGATACTGGTCTCGATGGACATTGCGGTCTCCCGTCGCTGTCGTGATGTGGCCGCGTTTGGCCGGCGCGTCGTGCTTCTGCCAGAGTATCTGGAGATCGTCCTGTCTGCACATCGCTCAACGGGAAGATCTACGGTGTGTCGTGAAGATCAAGGGAGGACCAACGGCAATGACGCTGTCCGAGAGCGACCCGACCGGGCTCCACCGTGTCCTGGACGACGCGGTGGTGCTGCCCCAGGCAGCCCAGCGGCTCGACACCCGTCGTGAGCTGTGGCCCGACGAGGTGCGGATCCGGGTCGAGATGCTCAACCTGGACGCCGCGTCGTTCCGCCAGCTCGAGCGCAAGCACGCGGGCGACGGTGCCGCGGTCCGCGCCGAGGTCCTGGAGATCGTCCGGACCCGGGGCAAGATGCAGAACCCCGAGACCGGCTCCGGAGGCATGCTCGTCGGCACCGTCGAGGAGGTGGGGCCGGAGTCGCCGCTCGGCCTCCGCGTCGGCGTGAAGGTCAGCACCCTGGTCTCCCTGACACTCACCCCCCTGGTGATCGAGGACGAGCTGGCCCGGTGGGACGGCACGAGCGAGCGGGTCCCGTGCGACGGGTACGCCGTGCTGTTCGGCCGCACGATCGCCGCCGAGGTGCCCGACGACCTGCCTGCCGAGCTGAGCCTGTCGGTCCTCGACGTGTGCGGTGCCCCGGCGCTCACGGCTCGCGTCGTGACCGGCTACGACGCCCCGACGGTGACCGTGATCGGCGGGGGAGGGAAGTCCGGTTCGCTCAGCCTGGCCGCCGCCCGCGAGGCGGGCGCCGCCCACACGATCGGCATCGTTCCTACCGACAACGAGGCCGAGGCGCTGCGCGCCGCCGGGCTCGCCGACGAGGTAGTCGTCGCCGATGCCCGCGACCCGATCGCGCTGCGCGACGCGGTCGCCAAGGCCGGCGGCCCGGCCGACATCACCGTCGTCTGCGTCGACGTGCCGGGGTGCGAGGGCGGCGCGATCCTGTCGACCGCCGAGCGCGGCACCGTGATCTTCTTCAGCATGGCCACGTCCTTCTCCGCCGCGGCGCTCGGCGCCGAGGGGCTCGCCGCCGACGTCACCATGCTCATCGGCAACGGGTACGTCCCCGGGCACGCCGAGACCGCCCTGGAGCTGGTGCGCTCCGAACCCGCCGTGCGCGCGCTGTTCACCTCCCGGACGGGCGCCGGTTCGGCAGAATGACCGGATACGCCC
>DASTDJ010000278.1:0-8348 GCA_035710425.1 Nocardioides sp. | reverse complement strand
CGAGGCCCTGCTGGCGGCTGCCGACGGCACCCATGCCCGCTCCACCGATGGCGCAGATCTGGACGCCGTTCGCTCGAAGGTGCCGGCAGACCACCTGGCGGAGTACGACGAGCGCCTGGCCGAGGCCCGGCTGCTGAACCGACTGCGGGACGAGCGCGGCGTCTACTCCGACGGGTGGGCCACCGGCCTCGCGCGCCGGGCGTTGCTCGAGGTCGGCAGACGCCTCCACGAGCGAGGGCTGCTGCTCGACCCCGAGCACGCGGTCGACCTCCAGGTCGACGAGCTCACGTCGCTGCTCCAGGGGCGCGGTGGACCATCGCCGTCCGAGGCTGCGGAGCACCACGAGTGGCGGACGACGAAGACGGTCGCGGACGCACCGCCGTTCCTGAACGCGATGCCCGCGCCGCCGCCGCCCGCCGGCATCCTCCCTGCGGCGGCGCGTCGCGGGGCGCACGCCGTCGACGCCCTCATGGTGAACCTGTTCGGCGAGTCGGATGAGGCCAACACCGAGACGGTTCTCCACGGTCTGTCGGTCAACGAGGGCTCCTACGAGGGCACGGCGCGGCTGGTGCGCGATGCGGCCGACTTCGGGCGCATCCGTCAGGGCGACGTGCTGGTCACCCGCAACACGTCGCCGTACTTCAACGTGGTGCTGCCGCTCCTCGGGGCGATCGTCACCGACCGAGGCGGGCAGCTGAGCCACGCGGCCATCGTCGCCCGCGAGTACGGCATCCCCGGGGTCGTGGGCACCCGCGAGGCGACCACCCTGGTCCCCGACGGCGCCCGCGTCAGGGTGGACGGCACCACCGGCGAGGTCCACGTACTCAGCGTCCCGTGATCACCCCACTGGCCGAGGCCCTGGACGGCGAGCGCTTCGGCGGCAAGGCCGTCCAGCTGGGTACGGCGATCCGCGGCGGGTTGCCGGTGCCGAGCGGCTACGCGCTCTCCGCAGACGTCGTCGAGGCCGTTGCCGATGGTGCCTCGACCGCGATCGCCGCGGTCGAGAGGGTGAGCGACGAGCTGGGCCTGCTGGCGGTGCGATCCAGCGCGTTGGACGAGGACTCTGCCGACGCCAGCTTCGCCGGCGCCCACCTCAGCGTGCTCGCCGTCTCGGGACGAGCGGCCACCGTCGACGCGGTGGGTGCGGTGCGCGCGTCGGGGCAGCTGGCCGGTGCCCAGGAGTACCGGGCCAGGCTCGGTCTCGAGCTCACCTCGCGGATGGCGGTCGTCATCCAGACCATGGTCGACGCCGAAATGGCCGGGGTTCTCTTCACGCGCAACCCCGTCACCGGTGCCGACGAGCGGGTGATCGAGGCCAGCTGGGGGTTGGGCGAGGCCGTGGTCTCCGGGCTCGTCACCCCGGACCGCTATCGCGTGTCCCGCGGTGGGCGCGAGCTCGAACGCAACCTCGGTGAGAAGGACCTGGCGATCCGCCCCAGGGCCGACGCCGACGCAGCAGGACCGACCGAGGAGGTGCCGGTCGGACCCGACCTGTCCGACGCGTTCTGCCTCGGAGAGGCCGAGCTCGCGGCCCTGGACGCCCTGGCGTCGCGCTGCGACGACGTCTACGAATCGACCGACCACGACATCGAGTTCGCCTTCCGCGGCGGCGAGATCTTCCTCCTGCAACGCCGCCCGATCACCCGTGTCTGAGGCCAGGGGCGGCTACCGCCTGGTCGCGGCATCACTCTCGGCCAGCCTGATGCCGCTGAACTCCACGATGATCGCCGTCGCGCTGCCCGACATCAGTCGGGAGTTCGACCGTGACCCTGCGCTGGTGACCCAGGCGCTGGTCACCAGCTATCTCGTCGCCGCAGTGGTGCTGCAGAGTCCGGCGGGCAAGCTCGGCGACCGGGTCGGACACGTGCGGATGCTGGCCGCCGGCCAGCTGCTCGTCGCGGTCGGCGCGCTCCTCGGGTACCTCGCCCCCTCGCTTTTCATGTTGATCCTCGCCCGCGTCCTGATGGCGGCCGGCAGCGCCGCGCTGGTGCCGTCGACGTTGGCGCTGATGCGGCAGGAGCTCCCTCCCGACCGTCGCGGCCGAGCCTTCGGTGCGTTCGGCGCGATGATGGCGCTGAGCGCCGCACTCGGGCCGGTGGTGGGCGGTGAGCTCGTCAAGGCATTCGACTGGCCCAGCGTATTTGCTGCGAACCTTCCGGTCCTCGCGGTCTCGGTGGGCCTGGGCGCCCTGGCAGGTCGTACGGCGAAGCCCCAGCCCCCCGCGACCCCGCGGCCCTTCGACTGGGTCGGCACCCTCCTGCTCGCCGCGGGCCTGACGACGATCATCATCGGCCTGCGACCCGACGGTGATCACCTGCTCCTGCTGGCCGCGGTGGGCGTCGGCGTGCTGGTCCTGTTCGCTGTGTGGGAGCGCCGGGCCTCCGATCCGGTCGTCGCGTTCTCCCTGTTCCGCTCGATGCACTTCTCGGCCGGGACCTCGCTGATCGCGGTGCAGAACCTGGTGATGTACGCGCTGGTGTTCCAGGTCCCGCTGGTCGCCGTCGCCCTGTTCGACCTCGACGCGCGCGAGACGGGACGGCTCCTCGTGGCGATGATGCTCGCGATGGTGGTCATGTCGCCGATCGCGGGGCGCCTGTCCGACCGGTTCGGTGCCCGCCCGATCGCCCTGGCCGGATCGGTTGCGGCACTCCTGGGTGTGGCGGGGCTCGCCTGGATCGAGCTCACGGAGTCGGAGCAGCTCGCGCCACCGCTCGCACTGATCGGCCTCGGGCTCGGCCTCACGACGCCCGCGGCGCAGAGCGCCTCGATGAACGCCGTCCGTCCGGAGCTCGCTGGCATGGCGGCCGGCATCGGCTCGACGATGCGCTACCTCGGGGGCATCGTGGGAGTCGCCATCATGAGCCTCCTGCTGGACACCCACGGCACGCGTGCGGAGGTGATCTCCGAGCACCGCACGCTCATGGTCGTCTTCGGCGTCGTGTTGCTCGTGGGCCTTGCCTGCGCTGCCCTGCTCCCTGGTCGCACCCTCGATCGCGACGAGAGCCCGGAGCCTGACACCGCGCCTCGTTGACGAGGCGGATAGTCAGCCGCCCACCCCACGGAGGGGCAGCCGGACCCGGACCACGGTGTTCCCCGGCTCCGAGTCGACGCTGATCTCGCCACCGTGTCGCTCCACGATGATCCGGCGGGAGATGTCGAGGCCGAGACCGGTGCCTTTGCCGACCTCCTTGGTCGTGAAGAACGGCTCGAACGCGTGGGCGGCCACCTCCTCCGTCATGCCCGGGCCGGTGTCTGCTATCTCCACGACGACGCCGCGGTCGTCGGCGTACGTCGTGACCCGGAGCTCGCCGGTGCCCTCCATCGCGTCGATGGCGTTGTCGACGAGGTTGGTCCACACCTGGTTGAGCTCGCCGGGTGAGGCCTCGATCTGTGGCAGGCCCTCGGCGTACTCGCGATGCACCTCGACGCCGCCCTTCAGCTTGTGGCCGAGCATCACCAGCGTGCTCTCCAGCCCGTCGGTCACGTCGACGCGCTGCACGGTCCCGCGGTCCAGCTGCGAGTAGGCCCGGACAGCGGCCACGAGCTCGGAGATCCGGCGGGTGGAGTCCTGGGCCTCGGCGATCAGCGTGGTCGTCGTGAGCGCACTGGCCACCCACTCGAGCCCGGCCTGCAGCGCAGGTCCCTCGCCGGTCACCGCCGCCGCGCGTTCGCACCACGCGACGTCGACGCCGGCCGCGGCCAACGCGGGAGCGATCACCCAGTCGCGGTCGACCCCGTGATCCTCGAGCCAGGTCGACAAGGTCTCCTCGCGCTCGGCCAGCTCGGCGCCGGTCGCTGCCGGTGCGTCGCCGACCCCGCGGCGCAGCTCGTCCAGCGCGACGAACTGCTCGGCGGTGATCGCCTCCGCGGCGAGCCGCTGGAGGGCGCCCAGCACCTCGTCGTTGCTCTCGCGCAGGGCGCCGATGGCGCGGACCGCGGCCGATGCGGGGTTGTTGATCTCGTGGGCCAGCCCGGCGGCCAGGGTGCCGAGAGCCACCAGGGCCTCGCGCTGCCGAGCGTTGGACTCGATCCGGCGGGCGGTCGCGATCAGCCCCCGCAGGAGGTGTACGGCGAACGGGAACCACTCCTCGGCGTGCGCGCCGAACCGGTCCGCGGTGATGCGGAAGACCCGGCCGGGCTGTGCGGCCCGCGCGCTGCCCATGTAGACGCCGTGCTCGTCCCAGGCACGGAAGCCACCCGCCCACTGTCCCGGGACCTGCATCGTGGCGAGGACCGTCTCCTCGTGGCCGATCCGGCGCATCAGGTCGAGGTTGCCCTCGAGCAGCAGCCACCAGTGGTCGGCCGGCCGCCCTTCCTCGAAGAGGCGCTCACCCTCCTCGAACGTGATCTCCTCCCCGTCGGCCGCCAGCTCGGCGACCTGGTCGTCGCTGAACCCGTCGAAGAGTGCGATGGCGCGCAGGTCGTCGTAGAGCATCAGACCGTCGCCAGGTAGCGGTGGGTGAGGTAGACGGCCATGGCGCCCTCGCCGACGGCGGACGCGACCCGCTTCATGCTGTGCAGCCGGACGTCGCCCGCAGCGAAGACGCCGGGGATGCTGGTCTCGAGGGCGAACGGCGCGCGCTCCAGCGGCCAGCCAGTCTCCGGTTCCGCCGACAGCTCGGGTCCGGTGACGACGAAGCCGTGCGGGTCACGGATCAGCTCCGTGCCCAGCCAGTCGGTGCGAGGCGCCGCGCCGATGAACACGAAGAGCCAGCTGGCCGGCACCTCCTCCTCGGTGCCGGCGGCCCGGTCGGCAAGGGTGAGCGCATCGAGGTGCTGCTCGCCGCGGGCGCCGACCACCTGGGTCTGCAGGCGTACGTCGATGTTCGAGGCAGCGGTGATGCGCCGTACGAGGTACTGCGACATCGAGGCCTCGAGGGTCGGGCTCCGGACGACCATGACCACCCGCTTGGCGTACTTGGCGAAGTTCAACGCGGCCTGGCCGGCCGAGTTGGCCGCTCCCACGATGTAGACCTCCTCCCCCATGCACTGGACCGCCTCGCTCGCACTGGCGCCGTAGTAGACGCCGCGGTAGCCGATCCCGTCGAGCCCCGGCACCTCGAGTCTCCGGTAGGAGACGCCGGTCGCCACGAGGACCGCGCGCGCCTCGATGGCCGTCGAGCCGTCGAGCAGTACGGCGCGGACGGGGCCGCGGGTCTCGAAGCCGGTGACGTCGCGCGCGAGCACCATCTCCGCCCCGAACCTGGCTGCCTGCGCGACCGCACGGTGAGTGAGGTCGGCGCCGGAGAGCCCCTTGGGGAAGCCCAGGTAGTTCTCGATCGAGGCGCTCTGACCCGCCTGTCCGCCGGGCGCATCGCGCTCGACGACCACGGTCTGCAACCCCTCCGAGGCCGCGTAGACGGCAGCGGCCAGCCCGGCCGGACCCGCGCCGACGATGCAGAGGTCGTAGAGAGGCTGGTCGGCACGCGTGCGCAGCCCCAGCGCTTCGGCGAGCGCGACGGTGGTGGGCGATCTCAGCGGCTCGCCGTCGGGAAGGGCGACGAGCGGGAGGTCGTCGGGGCCGGCGCCGGTGAGCTCGAGGAGCCGAGCGGCCTCGTCCCCCTGGTCGACCTCGAGCCAGCGGTAGGGCACGTGGTTGTGGGTGAGGAAGGACTTCACCTCGTGCGTCCCCTCCGACCAGCGGTGGCCCAGGACGCGCACCTCCGAGGCCCGGTCGGGGTGGGCCCGCCGCCAGTCCTCGAGGAGGTCGTCGAGCACCGGGTACAGCCGCTCCTCCGGAGGGTCCCAGGGCTTCATCAGGTAGTAGTCGAGCGCGATGTCGTTGATCGCCTCGATCGCCACGTCGGTGTCGGCGTACGCCGTCAGGAGCAGCAGCTTGGAGTCCGGGGACTGGCGGCGGACCTCTCGCATCACCTCGATGCCGGTCATCTCCGGCATCCGCTGGTCGGAGACGACCGCGGCCACCTGACGATCCTTCAGCGCCAGGTCGGACATCAGCTCCAAGGCCTCGGCCCCAGACGTCGCGCGCAGGACGCGGTAGCCGGCGCCGTACCGGCTGCGGAGGTCGCGCACGATGGCCCCCGCGACCGCGGCGTCGTCGTCGACGGCCAGGATCGTGGGCTTCGCCATGGCCGTGACGGTACAGGCGCGCTCGCTCGGGGCGCCTAGCCTCTTTTGGGGATCAGGGTCTCTGCTTGATCCATCCGGTCAGCTCCGGAACCGCCCTGGGGTCCTCGACGACGAGTGTGGCGATCTCGATGAGGTGGTGGCGGTGCGAGAGGCAGTAGACGCGCATCATCGTGAACGCGTCGTCGGGGCTGATGCCATGGATCCGGGCGAGTGCGCCCGTGGCGTGCTCGATGGTCATCCGGCGGAGCAGGGCCCCGCGCAGCTGCTCCGTGCGCATCGCTCCTCGGGGCCTCCTCCGGAGTCGGGAGATCCCCCGACCGGGTGGTCGTGGCACGGCATCCCGGTCTGCGGTGACCGCCAGAGAGGTCGCGGCCTGCACCGTCTCGAACAGGGGGAACGCCCGGTCCATGCGGGTGAGCGCCAGGATCCTCAGCACCTGCGTCGACACCGCCGCCAGCCGCATCGAACCACCGGCGGCTCGCGCCCGGCGCTGCACGTTCTCGAGCGCCCGCAGGCTTGAGCAGTCCATGAACGTGACCGCGCGCAGGTCGAACACCACGAAGCAGGGATCGGCGCCGACGCCGTCGAGGAAGGGGTCCACCTGGAGGTCCATCTCGCCCGCGATCTCCACCACTTGCCAGCGACCCGCGCGCGTCAGGCGCACCTCGACACTGGGCTCCTCGACGATCCGAGACCCCGAACGGAAGTCGACATGTACCAGCGACCCATGCCAGGGAGCGCTGTCTGTGGTCACGTGTGAGTCCTCGCTTGGGTGCTTGGCATGATCGACGGCGGGGACTCGGCCGAGTGGATCTCACTATGCCCCCACCCGTTTCCGAATGCATCACCAATGTGGGGGTAGTGAGCCGCAGCTTGGCAACTGTCGGCGAGATCCGCACCAAGAGTGGACTTTGGTGCCAGCGGGACTGATAGCGGGCCGGTCAGGCAGCGATCTCGAAGGTCCCCGCGACGATGGCCGGGACACAGGCGCAGGTGTCGCTGCACGGCAGGTAGGTGTGGGCCGCGTGCCCGCACTGCTGGCACGGACGGTCGTGCGACAGGTGGACCGGGTTGGTCTGGGGGCTGTCCCACATGACGGTGCTCCTTGCTCGTGGTGTGTGCTCACCTACTCCACGAACGGCAGCGACCGGATTCGACAGCCCCGTCGAGAAATTCTTCCGTCACAGGGCGCTGAGGCGCTTCTCCAGGCTGGCGGCCACCTTGTCTCCGAGGATCTTCAGCGCCGGCGGCAGCAGCGGTTCCACCAGCTTGGCGGCGCCGACCGGGCGGAACTCCGACCGATAGGTCACCGTCGTCAGGCCGTTGCCCGCCACGTCGCTCGACGAGGCGAACGTGATCGTGTCGAGCACCTTCACCGACCCGGCGTCACCCTCGAGCTGGAGCAGGCTGCCGACCTCGTGCTCGGTGACGACGTACTGCGTCTCCGTCTCGTGCCCGAGGAACTTCGAGACGTTCGAGTACGTCGTCCCCACGCCACCCTCGCCCGAGTTCCGGACGGTGCTCACGGTCGGTGGGTCCCACTCCTCGGTGTTCGTGAAGTCCGACAGGTACGCCCACACCTTGCCGATCGGCTGGCTGACGGTGATCGTGCGCTCGACGCTGGCCATGGTCCCCTCTCGCACCGAGACCATCCCGGCGAGTACCCCAGGTAACCGGTCTCGCGCTCCGGCATGACTGTCGGTCGTCAACCCTGGTGTCCGGGACACCGCGTGGGTCGCCGCGACGTCACCCGGGGCGTTCCGCACCGACCGCCGCGGTGGGTAGGAGGCGGGTGAAGAACAGCGCGAGACCGGCCACCAGGGCGAGTACCACCAGAGCAAGTCGGAGTCCGTCGATGCGCGCCGACTCGTTCGTCTCGACGACGGCATCGACCTGGGCTTGTCCGAGCCCCGCGTCCTGGAGGGCCGCCTCGAGATCCGGGTCCGAGACGAAGGGGATCCCGCCGGCGAGCTCGACCTCGGCAGCGGACGCGACCTCGGGCGGCACGTCCGGATCGTCCAGCACGCCCTGGATGAACGACGCCGTGAGCGCACCGATCAGGACCGAACCCGCCAGCGCGGTCCCGAGGGAGGCTCCGAGGTTGGTGGCCGTGTTCTGCAGGCCGCCGACCTCGCCACTGAGCTCGTCGGGCACCGACGAGACCGTCACGGCCCCCAGCTGGGACGCGAGCGCTCCGACGCCCAGACCGGCCAGCAGCAGCGGCACGGTGACGATCTCGGGACCGGCTCCGGCCTCCA
>DASTDJ010000277.1:0-2045 GCA_035710425.1 Nocardioides sp. | reverse complement strand
TACCGCGCGAGCCAGCCCTTCGAGGTCGAGAACGGGTCCGGGAAGCCGTGCTGCTGCCCCGCGTACATGGCCGCGGAGATCGGGATCGCGCTCATGTTCTGCACGCCGCCGGCGACGACCAGGTCCTGGGTCCCGGACATGACCCCCTGCGCGGCGAAGTGCACGGCCTGCTGGGACGAGCCGCACTGCCGGTCGATGGTCACGCCCGGCACGTGGTCGGGGAGCCCCGCGACCAGCCACGCCGACCGCGCGATGTCGCCGGCCTGCGAGCCGATGGTGTCGCAGCAGCCGAGGATCACGTCGTCGACAGCGGCCGGGTCGACGCCGGTACGCCGCACCAGCGCCGCCAGGGTGTGCGCGGCGAGATCGGCGGAGTGCACCTCCGCGAGCGCGCCACCGCGCTTGCCCACCGGCGTGCGGACGGCGTCGACGATGTAGGCCTCAGGCATTGGAGATCCCATCCAGGAGAATGTGGAGGTACTGGTCGGCGATGTCATCGTGGCTCAGGCTCTTGCCCGGGCGGTACCAGCGGACCGCGACCCAGACCGTGTCCCGGATGAAACGGTAGGTGAGCTCGATGTTGAGGTCGGGCCGGAGCACTCCGGTCTCCACGCCCTCCGTCAACAGGGTCATCCAGACGTTGCGCGACTGCTCGTTGCGCTCCGCCAGGTAGCCGAACCGCTCGAAGCCGCCGAGGTAGTCGGCCTCGTTCTGGAAGATCGCCACCTCGTGCGGGTGCTGGTCGATCGCCTCGAACGAGACCCGGACGGCCTGCTCGAGCTTGGTGCGGGCGTCGGCGTCGCCGGCCAGGATCTCGTCGTACTTGCCGAAGAGCTCCTCCTGGAACGTCGACAGCACCTCGTCGATCATCGACTCCTTGGAGTCGAAGTGGTGGTAGAGGCTGCCCGACAGGATCCCCGACGCCTCGGCGATGTCGCGGACGGTGGTGTTCTTGAAGCCCTTGGTCGCGAACAGCTCGGCGGCGATGCGCAGCAGCTCGCTCCTCCTCGTGGGCGCGTCGGCGGTCGAGCCCGTCGTTGCCCTAGGCATGTTGCGAGCTCACGGAGACGACCTCACCGGTGAGGTAGGACGAGTAGTCGCTGGCCAGGAACACCATCACGTTGGCGACCTCCCACGGTTCGGCGGCCCGCCCGAAGGCCTCGCGCTGCTTCAGCTCGTGCAGCAGCTCGTCGGACGTGACCTTGGCCAGGAACGGGTGCATCGCAAGGCTGGGGCTCACGGCGTTGACCCGGATGCCGTACGGCGCGAGGTCGAGCGCGGCGCACCGGGTCAACGCCATCACGCCCGCCTTGGCGGCGGCGTAGTGGGCCTGGCCCTCCTGAGCCCGCCAGCCGATCACCGAGGCGTTGTTGACGATCACGCCCTTCTTGCCGGCATCGACGAACCGCCGGCCGGCGGCGCGGACGCAGCGGAAGGTGCCGGTCAGCGTGATGTCGAGGACCTTCGACCACTCGTCGTCGGTCATCTCCAGCACGCCGGCGGTGCCACCCAGGCCGGCGTTGTTGATCATCACGTCGACACCGCCCACGTCGTCGGCGGCGTCGAGCAGTGCCTCGACCTGGGCCTGGTCGGTGACGTCGCACACCAGCTGCCGAACCCGGTCGGCGCCGAACTCGTCGACGAGCGCCGCCTCCGCCTCGGCCAGGCGGCGTTCGTGGGTGTCGCTGAACACCACCGCGCGGGCGCCCTCCTCGAGCGCGCGTCGTACGGCAGCGGCGCCGATGCCCGCACCCGCGGCTGCCGTCACGACGACGACCTTGCCGGCGAGCAGGTCGTGACCCGGCACGTAGTCGGGGGTCGCCTGCTCTGGTCGGACGGTAGTCATCCGCGCGCCTCTCTCGGGAGGCCGAGCACCCGCTCGGCCAGGATGTTCTTCTGCACCTCGTCGCTGCCGCCGTAGATCGTGTCCGAGCGGGAGAACAGGAACAGTCGCTGCCACTCGTCGAGGTCGTACGGCGCGCCGCCCGGTCGGGCGAGCAGTCCTGCGGGCCCGGCGACGTCCATCGCGACCTCGCCCAGGTGCT
>DASTDJ010000276.1:0-4592 GCA_035710425.1 Nocardioides sp. | reverse complement strand
GAGCTCGCCGGCGGTCTCGGGGGGCTGGTTGGTCAGGTCGACGGCCAGCACGATCGCGTCGTGGCCGTAAGGGTTGAGTTGCACAAAGCCATTACAGCACGATGGAGCCATGACCGCCAACGACCAGCACCGGGACCACTCCTGGACCACCCGCTCCTCCCACCCGACCAGCGACGGACTGGTCACCTACCAGTCCTGCCCGTGCGGCCGATGGCGGATCCTGACCGCCGCGCGGGCGGCCGAGGTGGCGCGCTCGCCATACTGACCGTGTGTCGCACGCCCCCATGCCGAGCGCCGAGGCGCTCGCCGAGCCGATGCGCTCACGGTGGAGCCCCAGCATCTTCGACGCCGAGCACCGGCTGAGCGCTGACCAGATCGAGACGCTCCTGCACGCAGCGCAGTGGGCGCCGAGCTACGGCAACACCCAGCCCTGGGCGTTCGTCGTCGCCGAGCGGGGCAGCGCCGGCCATCAGCTGCTGCTGCCGCACCTCCGGCCCGGCAACGCCCGCTGGGTGCCGCGGGCCTCGGTGGTCTTCGTGACCGCCGCCCAGGTCGCCGCCGACCCGTCCGGCGACGAGCTGAAGGGTGCGTTCTACGCCTGCCACGACCTCGGGCAGGCGGCCGCGCACCTGACCCTGCAGGCCCGCGCGATGGGTCTGCACGCCCACCAGTTCGGCGGGTTCGACCGGGAGGCGGTCGCCGCCGAGCTCGGCGTACCCGACTGGTTCCGGGTGATGACCGGCATCGCGGTCGGGGTGCGCGGCAACCCCGAGGAGGTCCCGGAGAAGGACCGCGATCGCGAGCAGCGGGAGCGGTGGCGCCGGCCGCTGGCGGAGTTCGCGTACGGCGAGTCGTGGGGGCGGCCGTGGCGCAAGGACTGACGCGGCGGCTGACCAACCGGCGTACCGCGGTGGTCCTGGTCGTGTTCGCCGCCATCGTGATCAACCTGCCGCTCGCGCACAGCACCTGGTACGGCTGGCGGCTGGACCGCGACGGGGTCGACACCGAGGCCACGGTGGTCGACACGCGGCGGGTGCCGCCGGACGCCGACGGCAGGTACTACGTGGACTTCCGGTTCTCCCGGGAGCTCGACCCGGAGCAGCGCGAGTGGGTCGCGCAGGTCGACGCCGCCACCTACGACCGCGCCCGCGCCGACGAACGGATCGGGGTCCGCGTGCTCCCGGACCGGCCGTCCGAGTACGAGACCGAAGGGCAGCAGAAGACCTCGGTGCTGTGGCTGATCACGCTGCTCGGCGACGTGATGCTGCTCGGGATGGCACTGCTCTACTGGCGCAGCCGTCCGTCAGGCGCCCAGCTGCACCTCGTGGCGACCGCTGACGTCGAGCGCTGCAAGCCGATCGCGAGCATCGAGAAGCTGAGGGACGGCAGCTACGTGGTCTGCGGCGACGTCAGCGGCATCGAGGACGACGCGATCGTCATCGACCTCGGCGACCAGACCGTGCGCGTCGAGCTCGACGGGCACGCCAACCCGGTGGGCTATCAACAGCCGGCGCGGGTCACCGGCCGTCCCTGACGCGGTCGATTCGGGCGAGGATGCCAGACTCGGGACCCATGACCTCGCTCACGGAGTTCTCGGCAGCTGCGATCGACGGCCACGACGTCGACCTCTCGACGTACGACGGCCAGGTGGTGCTGGTCGTCAACACCGCCTCGGAGTGCGGCTTCACCCCGCAGTACCAAGGCCTGCAGGCCCTCTACGACCAGTACGCCGACCGCGGGTTCACCGTCCTCGGCTTCCCGTGCGACCAGTTCGGCCACCAAGAGCCCGGCGACGAGACCGAGATCGCCTCGTTCTGCGAGCGCAACTACGGCGTCACGTTCCCGATGTTCGGCAAGATCGACGTCAACGGGCCGGACGCCCACCCGCTGTTCGAGTGGCTGCGCAGCGACACGAGCGGCGACATCGAGTGGAACTTCACCAAGTTCCTGGTGGGCCGCGACGGTCGCACCGTGCAGCGCTACGCCACCGTGATCGAGCCCGAGAAGCTCACCGAGGACATCGAGAAGGCACTGGCCGACTGACCCGTGGCCGTCTTCTCCGCCACCACCACGGCCGACGCGGTGGTGCCGTTCAGCCGGCAGCCGATCTGGGACGCGTTGGTCGACCCGACACTGGTCGCCCGGCTGACGCCGTTCGTCCGCGGCATCGACGGCAAGGGCGACCACTGGGTGTGGCGGATGAGCGGGATCCAGGTCCTCGGCCACGGCTTCTCGCCGACGTTCACCGAGCGGATGACCTACGACGAGCCGTCGCGCATCGAGTTCCACCACGACCCGCCCGAGGGGAAGCCGGAGCGGGCGGGCGTGAACGGGTGGTACGCGCTCACCGACGTCGACGGTGGGCAGACCCGCCTCGAGACCAGCCTGGAGATCTGCGTCGACCTGCCGCTGCCGAAGGCCGCGGGCCCGGCCGTGCGGCGCGCGATGAAAGGCGTCATGGCGACGATGGGCGACCGGTTCTCCAAGGGACTGCTCGCCCACCTGTCCGGCTGAGCCGCGACCGTTACGACCACTACTTGCTCGTAACCCCCGGCGCCCACGAGGCTGGCCCCGTGCCCAAGCACTCTGCCACCACCTCGTCGTACTCGATCACGATGCGCCTGCACGCCGCGCCCGACCACGCGGTGGTCGGCCAGGTCGCCACCGCGATCGCCCAGGCCGGTGGGATCGTGACCGCGATCGACGTCGCGGAGTCCAGCCACCAGCGGCTGGTCCTCGACGTCACCTGCTCCGCCTCCGACGCCGACCACGCCAAGGAGGTCGAGGCGGCCGTCGACGCGGTCGAGGGGGTCGAGGTCTACAAGGTCAGCGACCGCACCTTCCTCCTGCACATCGGCGGCAAGATCGAGGTGAGCTCGAAGGTGCCGCTGAAGAACCGCGACGACCTGTCGATGGCCTACACCCCGGGCGTGGGCCGGGTGAGCACCGCGATCGCCAACCAGCCCGACGACGTCTGGCGGCTGACCGTGAAGGGCAACTCCGTGGCCGTGGTCACCGACGGCTCGGCGGTGCTGGGTCTCGGCAACATCGGGCCGGGTGCGGCGCTGCCGGTGATGGAGGGCAAGGCGGCGCTGTTCAAGCGGTTCGCGGGTATCGACGCCTGGCCGATCTGCCTGGCCACCCAGGACACCGACGAGATCGTCCGCGCGGTCGAGATGATCGCGCCCGGCTTCGGCGGCATCAACCTCGAGGACATCGCGGCGCCGCGCTGCTTCGAGATCGAGCAGCGGCTGCGGGAGAGCCTCGACATCCCGGTCTTCCACGACGACCAGCACGGCACGGCCATCGTGGTGATGGCGGCGCTGCGGAACGCGATGCGGGTGGTCCACAAGGACCTGCCGACGGCGCGGGTGGTGGTCGCCGGTGCCGGCGCGGCCGGTACGGCGATCGTCACCTTGCTGCTCGCCGCGGGGATCACCGACGTCGTGGTCTACGACCGGCTCGGCTGCCTGGTGCCCGACCTCGAGGGAATCTCGCCGGCCCAGAAGGAGCTCGCCGAGGTCACCAACCCGCGCGCTGTCACCGGCGACCTGCACGACGCCCTGCATGACGCCGACGTGTTCATCGGCGTCAGCGCCCCCGGCATCCTCGACCCGGAGTGGATCCCCGACATGGCCGACGACGCGGTGGTGTTCGCACTGGCCAACCCCGACCCCGAGGTCGACCCCGCCGCCGCCGGGCGGTACGCCGCCGTGGTGGCCAGCGGTCGCTCCGACTACCCCAACCAGATCAACAACGTGCTCGCGTTCCCCGGCGTCTTCCGGGGTCTGCTCGACGCCCGCGCGTCCGAGATCACCGTCGACATGCTGCTGCGTGCCGCCGAGGCGATCGCCCTGGTCGTGCACGACGACGAGCTCAACCCGAGCTTCATCATCCCCAGCGTCTTCAACCCCGAGGTCCCGAAGGCCGTCGCCGCTGCCGTCAGGGGCTAGTGGTCAGGGCCGGACGGTGATGTGGTCCGCGGGGCGGAACCGGATCAGCGCGTCCAGGGCGTCGTCGCGGGCCTGCGCCGACCGGGCCCGCACCTCGACCGCGAACGGCGCATCGGCGTACATCACGTCCGACTCGTAGATGCCGTCGGTGACGCCGCTGTCGGTCCACTGCAGCCGCTCGTCGTCGATCTCGTCCGGCGCGACGCCGTACTCCTTCTCGAGGTAGGCGCGCCCTCCCGCGACCCCGTTCAGCTCGCTGTAGGTGATCGTGACCCGCCCGCTCGGGACGGATCCCTCGCACTCGAACATCGTCGGGCGCCTGAACTCCGGGTGCTCGAGCAGGACGTTGCGGCAGCCGAGCAGGTCGGGCTTGAACGACGGGAAGATCCAGCGCAGGCCGGCGCGGCCGCTCGGGGTGGTGCAGTCCTCCGCCGGCCGGGTCGTGCCGTCCCAGCAGGTCACGTCAGCGACCGTGGGCGGGGGCTCCGGGTCGGGGATGTCGGCGAGCAGCATCCGGGCTCCGATCCCGGCGACGACGAGCAGGCCGGCGATGAGTGGGACCACGATCAGGACTGCGCGCAGCCGACCCGGCGCGCTGCGCACGACCTCGGCCGCGTCCGCGGGCCGCTCGCCCTGCAC
>DASTDJ010000275.1:0-10441 GCA_035710425.1 Nocardioides sp. | reverse complement strand
CAGCCGCGGTGGCACGAGCGTCACGAGTGGCTGTTCTCGCGATCGTCGGACTGCGCGGCCGCCCAGGGACGCGGCTCCTCGCCGCCGGCCTGGCGCACGAACTCGCGCAGGAACCAGGTCTGGAACGCGCGCTCCTCGGGCGTGCGGGCCACCGACAGAAGCCGCTCGGCGCGGCAGAACTCGTCGGCGAGGTCGAGCATCTCGATGAACAGGTCGACCCGTTCGACGACCCGGCGGGGCAGGGTGAGCTCGAGGTCGGTGGTCTCCTCGCCCGCGGCGTAGGCGGCCTCGATCTGCTGTGTCCCCACCTGGGCCCGCGCCGGCTGGTCCATCGCGCTGAACAGGTCGGAGAGGTTCTTGGCCAGCGGGTAGTCGTCCTGATGGGCGAGGGCGAGCAGGCGGATCTCGCGCCGCAGCTCGCGGTAGTGCCGGCTGGAGGTGATGTAGTCGCGCACCGGGATGCCGCGGATCGAGAAGTCCACGAGGTCGACGTCGGACTCGTCGGGCTCGATGTCGCCGTCCTCCTCGGTGCTGCCGGTGACCCTGCCCTCGGCGCCCGTGTGCTCGGCGAAGGCAGCGGCGGGAGCGAACCAGACGACCTTCCCCTCGTCGTCGAGGTCGACCCCCCAGGCGTCGGCCGCGCGGGCGACGATGCTGAGCCCGCGGCCGAACGTGAGCAACAGCTCGGCCTCGTCGTCGGGCGTGACGGTGTGGGGCAGCTCCGGCACCAGCCTCGAGCCGTCGCGGACCTCGACCCGCGGGTGCTCGCGGGTGCCGCGCACCCGGACCGAGATCGGCGACTCGGCATGCAGGAGCGCGTTGGTCACGAGCTCCGAGGTGCCGATCTCGGCGCACTCGACGAGGTCGTCGCGGCCGATGTCCTGACACGTGCCGACCACCCAGCGGCGCGCGTCTTGCACGCTGCGGGGGCCTGGCCCGAGGGCCAGGGCTGGCCGGTTGAGCGGCACGTCAGGTCTCCCACGGTGGAGGTAGCGGGCAGGGGACACGTCAAACGTCGTTGGTCTACCCAGGATCGCTCCACCCGAAACCAGAATCGCGCAGGAAATCTTGTGTCGACGCCTGTGTCGATCCGGGCGCCCACCAGTGTGACGCATGAGACGCCGCCCGCGATTGGGAGACCGACTCCTGAGAGCGGGAGAATGGTCTCGACGAACTCCACCACGAGGAGGCCTCACATGGCAACGAATGACCGGCGCCACCAGGTCGTGGTGATCGGGTCGGGGTTCGGCGGTCTGTTCGGCACCAAGGCGCTACGCCGCACCGACGTCGACGTGACCATGATCGCGAAGACCACCCACCACCTGTTCCAGCCGCTGCTCTACCAGGTCGCCACCGGCATCCTGTCCGAGGGCGAGATCGCGCCGCCCACCCGCGAGGTGCTGAGCCGCCAGAAGAACGCCAAGGTGCTGCTCGGCGAGGTCACGGCGATCGACGTCGAGGCTCGCACGGTCACCTCGCACGTGCTCGGGCGCGACATCGTCACGCCGTACGACTCGCTGATCGTGGCGGCGGGAGCCGGCCAGTCCTACTTCGGCAACGACCGCTTCGCCGAGTTCGCACCCGGCATGAAGAGCATCGACGACGCCCTCGAGCTGCGCGGCCGGATCTTCGGCGCCTTCGAGATGGCCGAGCTGGGCGCCACCCGGGGCGACAACGTCGACCACCTGCTCACGTTCGTGGTCATCGGCGCCGGCCCCACCGGCGTGGAGATGGCTGGGCAGATCGCCGAGCTCGCCCACCGCACGCTCAAGCGCGACTTCCGGGCGATCAACACCCGCACCGCCCGGGTCGTCCTCGTGGACGCCGCGGGCCAGGTGCTGCCGCCGTTCGGGGCCAAGCTGGGCCGCTGGACCGCCAAGGAGCTCGAGAAGCTCGGCGTCGAGGTGATGCTCGGCTCGATGGTCACCGACCTCGACGAGCGCGGCATCCAGGTCGAGCACAAGGACGGTCGGATCGAGCGGATCGCCTCGGTCACCAAGGTGTGGGCGGCCGGAGTCCAGGCCAGCCCCCTCGGCGCGATCCTGGCCGAGCAGACCGGCGCCCCGCTGGACCGCTCCGGGCGGATCGGCGTCAACCCCGACCTCACGCTGCCGGGCTACCCCGAGGTCTTCGTGGTCGGCGACATGATCTCGCTCGACAACCTGCCCGGTGTCGCGCAGGTCGCGATCCAGGGGGCCAAGTACGCCGCCAAGGAGATCGACGGCCGGCTCAAGGGCAAGCCGGCGCAGAAGCCGTTCAAGTACTTCGACAAGGGCTCGATGGCCACGATCAGCCGGTTCAAGGCGGTCGCGACGGTCGGCAAGCTGCGGTTCACCGGCTTCATCGCGTGGCTGATGTGGCTCGTGGTGCACCTCTTCTACATCACCGGCTTCAAGAACCGCTTGACCGCGGTGCTGCACTGGTTCGTCTCGTTCCTGGGGCGCGGCCGCTCCGAGCGCACCGCGACCGAGCAGCAGATCTTCGCCCGCACCGCCCTGGCTCGGCTCAAGCGTGGCGCCACCGACCTTGTCTCCGAGCCCGGTGAGTACGACGCCGCTCGCGCCGAGGTCGAACGCGCCCGGCGCGAAGAGCTCGAGGCACAGGCGCTGGAGGAGGCGCGGCTCACCGACGACCACATTCGCGGGGTCAAGATCTCCTAGCGCGTGGAATCGACACGCGACCACTGATCCAACGGTGGTTGAGGTGCGAGCGCAGCGAGCCTCGAAACCACCACCCTCAAGGCAGCTACTCGAAGTACTTCGGCGGCGGTGGCGCGTCGTGCTTCTCGAGCAGCTCGCGCGCCCACTTCGGGAGGATGAAGACGCCCTCGGCCTCAACGGTGACTCCGTCGGGGCCGAGGATGTGGCCCTTCGCGAACGTCTTGATGCCGTCCACCCGGTCCACCCAGGCCTCGCTGCGGAGGTCGCCGAGCGGGGTGCCCTGGCGGTAGGTCAGGGTCAGGCGACCGGTCATGCCCGGCTTGCCGCGGGCGCCGGCGGACTCCCCGAGCATCTGGTCGAGGATCAGGGCCGCGACACCGCCGTGCACGAGGTCAGGCGGGCCCTCATAGGCCGCGCCGAGGTGGAAGTCGCTCCAGACCCGGCCGTCGCCCGAGGGGTCGTGCTCGATCACGAGTGGGGGCGCCACCGGGTTGCGCAGCCCGACCACGGTGTTGCCCCAGGGCCGGCCGCGGCCGGTCGCGCCGAAGCGGACGCCGTACGGGCCCTCGAGCTGGTCCTTGCGCAGCCTCGCCGTGATCTCCTCGATCTCGGCCTGGGCGCGCCGGATCTCGTCGTCGTCGATCAGGGTGCGGATGGTGGCGTCGACCAGGTCGCGGACGGCGTTGGTGAAGGGGCCGTAGAGGGCCTTCTGACGCTCGAGCTCCTCGGGGGTGATGTCGTCCTGGACGTAGCCGGCCATGCGGCCGATCCTAGAACACGTTCCAGTTCAGGCCCGTGTTGAATGGATCGGTGACCGCTCTCGCGACCCCCGACGTGCGACTCCGCGACAGCCTGGTCGAGACCATGTCCGACTTCGGCGAGATCACCCAGATGCACGGGTCGGGCTTCTGGCACGTCGGGGAGGGGTGGCCCGACACCAGCGAGGCGGGGCTGCCGGCGCTCGTGGCTGACCTGTGCGGGTTCGCCGACCCCGAGCGCGACCTCGGCGACTCGCTCGTGCACTGCGACTTCTACTGGATCACCGACGGCGAGCCCCAGCAGGTGATCGGCTTCCTCGCGATCCGGCACTCGCTCAACGACTTCCTGCTGGAGCTCGGTGGCCACATCGGCTACTCCGTGCGGCCGGCGGCGCGGGGCCGGGGGCACGCCACCCGCGCCCTTGCGCTCGCGCTCGACCGCGCCGCCGAGCTCGGCATCGACCGCGCCCTGGTCACCTGCGACTTCGACAACGAGCCGTCCCGTCGGACGATCGAGCGCAACGGCGGCGTCTACGAGGACCGGCGGGCCGACAAGCTGCGCTACTGGATCGACACCACGGCCCGAGGTCACTCGGGCAGGTAGCGCCCGAGCACGTCCATGAACTCGCGCGGGTCGACCATCGAGGCGTCGACCACGAAGGGATCCATGCCGCGCCGGAGGAACAGCACCCGCCAGTCCCGGTCACCCGGCCTGCCCACGACCTCGATCGGGGTGAAGCCGCCGGACAGGTCGAACACTGAGCGGCCACCGGCCCGGGTCACCTCGAGCTGACCGGAGCGCACTGCGAGATGGGTGACCGGGCTGCTGGCCCGGATCGCCCAGAGCGCCAGAGTCAGAACCAGCAGCACGGCGGCGATCCCGCCAGCGAGCACGTTGCTGTCGCTGTAGGCGACGTACGCCGACAGCCCGAGTCCGCACACGCTGGCGAGAAGCAGGAGTCCCACGATCTCCCGGGCCTTGGTGCGCGGCCGGAGCTCGACGTCGGTGGAGATGCCGACCGGCGGGGCGGACGGCTCCTCCGTGGCAGGCTTGCGCCGGTGGTTCCCTCCCATGGTGAGAACGCTACGCGCCGCGATCGGAGAATGTGGCGCATCCGCACGTCCGGTGAACGTCGTGATCACGATCGCTCTAGGGTCCCTAGACTCGCAGGCGTGTCGCTCCCGCAGCCGATGCCGTCGTCGCGGCCGGTCGAACCGGACCCCGACTTCGACCTGCGGCCGTTCCTGGACTTCGTCGCCGCGGGCCTGGCCGGCGGGGCCAACGTGGTGATGCAGCTGTCCTGGCCCGAGGTCGGGTACGGCGTCCACGAGAGCAAGTGGGACCGTGGCGCGCTCGTGAAGCACCCCTTCAAGCGGGCCCGCACCACCGGCACCTACCTCGCCGTGGCGATGGTCGGCACCGAGCGCGACATCGCCGTCTTCCGCGAGGCCGTCAACGACGCCCACCGGGTGGTGCGATCAGGCCCCGACAGCCCGGTGAGCTACAACGCGTTCTCGCCCGAGCTCCAGCTGTGGGTGGCGGCCTGCCTCTTCTACGGCCCCTACGACTACTACTGCCGCGTCTACGGCGAGCCCCCGCCCGAGGTGGCCGAGGCGTTCTACCGGCACTGCTCGCGGTTCGCGACATCGCTGCAGGTGCCCGCCGAGATGTGGCCGGCCACGCTGGCCGACTTCTGGGACTACTGGGAGGCGGCGCTGGCCCGGGTCTCCATCGACGACACGATCCGGGAGATGCTGCTCGACATCCTCCACGCCCGCTTCCTGCCCGGCCCGTTGCCTCGGCTGGTCGGCCGGCCGCTCCGGTTCGTCAACGTCGGCTTCCTGCCGCCGGAGTTCCGCGACGAGATGCGCATCGAGTGGACCGACGCCGACGAGCGGCGGCTGCGCCGGGTCCTCCGCGGCGTCCGGCTGCTCAACCGGGTCACCCCCGGACCGCTCCGCCGCGCGCCGCTCTACTTCAACCTGTGGGACATGCGGCTGCGGCACCGGCTCGGACTTCGGCTCACCTGACCCAGCACCCATCCACCAGGAGACCCCCGTGACGACCACGCCGTACCCTGCCTACCCCGCGCCCAGCGACCGGGCTGTCGCCCACCACACGGAGATGCTCGCGTTCATGCGCGCGGAGGTGTTCCCGGCCGAGGCGGCGTACGAGCGGCACCGGCACGAGGCAGGGCCCGACGACCACACCGTGCCGCCGGTGCTGGAGGAGCTCAAGGTCAAGGCGCGCGCCCGCGGGCTGTGGAACCTCTTCCTGCCGTCTGAGTCGGGGCTCACCCAGCTGGAGTACGCGCCGATCGCCGAGCTGTCCGGATGGAGCCTCGAGCTGGCCCCGGAGGCGATCAACTGTCAGGCGCCCGACACAGGCAACATGGAGCTGCTCCACCTGATCGGCACCGACGAGCAGAAGCAGGAGTGGTTGCGGCCGCTCCTGGACGGCGAGATCCGGTCGGCGTTCGCGATGACCGAGCCCGCCGTCGCCAGCTCCGACGCCACCAACATCGAGACCCGGATCGAGCGCGACGGGGACGAGTACGTCGTCAACGGGCGCAAGTGGTGGACCTCGGGCGCCGCGGACCCCCGCTGCCGGGTGCTGATCGTGATGGGCAAGACCGACCCCAGCGCGGCGACGCACCGCCAGCAGTCGATGCTGATCGTGCCGATGGACACCCCGGGCGTCGAGGTCGTGCGCGACCTCCCCGTCTTCGGCCGGCACGACCAGCACGGGCACTGCGTCGTCCAGCTCACCGACGTGCGGGTGCCGGTGGGCAACCTGCTCGGCGAGGAGGGCGGGGGCTTCGCGGCCGCCCAGGCGCGGCTCGGACCCGGCCGCATCCACCACGTGATGCGTGCGCTCGGCGCAGGTGAGCGCGCCCTGGCGATGATGGTGAGCCGGGCACAGCAGCGGGTCGCCTTCGGCGGGCCGCTCGCCGAGCAGAGCGCCGTACGCGAGCGGATCGCCGAGTCCCGGATCGAGCTCGACCAGGCCCGTGCGCTGTGCCACCACGCGGCGTACACGGTCGACGACGCCGGCAACAAGGCGGCGCGGCACCTCATCGCGGCCGCCAAGGTGGCCGTGCCGCGGGCGGTGCTCTCCGTGATCGACCGGGCGATCCAGCTGCACGGCGGTGCGGGCATCACCGACGCCACACCGCTGTCGATGCTCTACGGCTGGCACCGGGCGATGCGGATCTTCGACGGACCCGACGAGGCGCACCTCACCACGCTCGCCAGGGCGGAGCTCAGCCGGCCGCCATTATTTGACCTTCCGGAAGGCGTATTCAGCCAGTTCGGCACCTTCGCCTCCCGCTAGATTGCCTGCTCCAGGGACACAGGAGTGGTGAATGGGGCACCTCTTGCTGGGTCTCGTGCTGGCGGGCACCTTGCTCGCCGTCGCGGGGCCCCATCACGGCGCGGCCGAACCGTCGGTCGTCTTCGACACTGCGGCGCCCGCGACCTCATCCGCGCGCGACGCCTGCGGCAAACGACCGCCGCGCAAGCCGAACGGCAGGCCGTGGACGTGCAGCTTCGTCGACGACTTCGGCGGGCCGAAGCTGAACCGCCGTCACTGGAAGTCGTTCCACGACAAGGTGCCGGCGCAGAAGGGCTCGGCGTGCCGGCGTCCCAAGAACTCCAAGGTCGCCGGGGGTCAGCTGCGGCTGACCGTGAAACGCACCGGCGCGACGATCGGCTGCCAGTTCACGATCGGTGCGGTGTCGACGTACCACCGGTTCAGCCAGAAGTACGGACGCTTCCAGGCCCGGATCAAGGCCCGGGCCACCCGCGAGCGCGGTCTGCAGGAGTCCTTCTGGCTGTGGCCGGACGACCGGATCAAGAGCAACGTGAAGTGGCCGGCGGCCGGCGAGATCGACATCGCCGAGACGTACTCGCAGCACCCCGACCTGGCGGTCCCGTTCCTGCACTACAACAAGGACAACAACGGCGGCCCCAAGCCGGGGCTCAACACCTCCTGGGACTGCAAGGCCAAGCGCGGCAAGTGGCACGTCTACACGCTGATCTGGGGTCCGAGCCGGATCGAGATCAAGGTCGACGGCAAGCGCTGCCTGGTCAACACGTCCGGCAACCGCGCCTTCAAGAAGAAGTACATCGTCGCGTTCACCCAGTCGGTCGGGCTCCGCGGCAACTCGCCCACCCACGAGACCCCGCTGCCTGCAACGATGCAGGTGGACTACATCCGGGTCTGGCGCTAGGTGGCGCCCGGCGGGCGAGCAGCTGAGGAGCGGACGCGATGAGAGCGGTGACCTGCCAGAAGGGAGTCCTCGACGTCGCGGACGTCGCCGACCCCCTGCCCGAGCGCGGCAACGTGGTGCTCGAGGTCCACGCGTGCGGCATCTGCGGCTCGGACCTGCACGCGCGTCACCACTGCGACGAGATGGCCGACGACGCGGCCGCCACCGGCTACGACTCCCTGATGCGCTCCGACCAGTCGGTCGTGATGGGCCACGAGTTCTGCGGCGAGGTGGTCGAGCACGGCCCGAGGACGCCGCGGCGGCTCAAGCCGGGCACGCTCGCGGTGTCGCTGCCGATGGTGCGCACCGGCGGCCGGGTGCACACGACGGGCCTGTCCGTGCACGCGCCCGGCGCGTACGCCGAGCGGGTGCTCACCCAGGAGGCGCTCACCCTCCCGGTGCCCAACGGGCTGCCGGCGCGGATCGCGGCGATGACCGAGCCGATGGCGGTCGCGCTGCACGCCGTACGCCGCGGCGACGTGGGCAAGAAACAGGTGGCCTACGTGATCGGCTGCGGGCCCATCGGCCTCGGCGTCATCGCGATGCTCAAGGCCACCGGCGTGCGCACGGTCGTGGCCAGTGACTTCTCTCCAGGCCGGCGATCACTGGCCACGGCGATGGGCGCCGACGTCGTCGTCGACCCGGCCGCGGAGTCGCCGTACGCCGTGTTCGCCGACAGGTTCACGACCGCCGACGGTCTGCTCGAGCTGGCCGTGGCGACGACGGAGAAGCTGCGCTCGGTGCCCATGCTGCCCTGGTGGAACGTCTTCCGGGCGGCCGACGCAGCCGGCCTCGGACCGAGCGCTCCGGTGGTCTTCGAGTGCGTCGGCGTACCCGGGATGATCAACCAGGTCGTGACCAGCGCGCCGATCTGGTCGCGGGTGGTCGTGGTCGGCGTCTGCATGGGCACCGACGAGATCCGGCCGTCGATCGGGATCAACAAGGAGATCGACCTGCGCTTCGTGCTCGGCTACACGCCCGACGAGTTCCGGGCCGCGCTCCACCTGCTGGGCGACGGCAAGGTCGACCCGAGCCCACTGGTCACCGGCACGGTCGGGCTCGACGGGGTCGAAGCGGCGTTCGACGCCCTGGCCGATCCCGAGGCACACGCCAAGATCCTGGTCGACCCGCGATCCACGGAGGTTGCCGTATGACCGAGGTGCTGGTCGAGGCGCGCGACGGCGTGCAGGTCATCACGATCAACCGGCCAGAGGCGAAGAACGCCGTCAACGGCGCGGTCGCCCGCGGCGTCTCCGCGGCGCTGGCCGAGCTCGACGCGACCGACGAGCTGCGGGTCGGCGTGCTCACCGGAGCCGGCGGCACCTTCTGCTCGGGCATGGATCTCAAGGGCTTCCTCAGCGGCGACCTGCCGTTCGTCGACGAGCGCGGGTTCGGCGGCATCACCCAGGGCCCGCCGCGCAAGCCGATCATCGCCGCCGTCGAGGGGTACGCCGTCGCCGGCGGCTTCGAGCTGACGCTGGCCTGCGACCTGGTCGTCGCCGCCGAGGGCGCCCGGTTCGGCGTACCGGAGGTGAAGCGTGGGCTGGTCGCTGCCGCCGGCGCGGCGATGCTGCTGCCGCAGCGCGTGCCACCGGCGATCGCGCTCGAGATGCTGCTCACCGGTGACCCGATCACCGCCGAACGCGCCGCCGCCCTCGGCCTGGTCAACCGGGTCACTGACGACGGCGCAGCCCTCGACGGCGCGCTCGAGCTCGCCGCGACCATCGGCGCCAACGGTCCGCTGGCCGTGGCGATCAGCAAGCAGATCGCCCATGAGTCGGCCGACTGGGCGCGCGACGAGCGCTGGAAGAAGCAGGAGGCGCTGGTGATGCCGGTCTTCGGCTCCCAGGACGCCCAGGAGGGCGCGAAGGCCTTCGCCGAGAAGCGGCCGCCGGTCTGGAAGGGTCGCTGACCCTCACCCGTGCGGGCAGATTGTCTGACATTGCCGTCGAATTGCTGAGTGCCCAGGCTCAGATACCCCTGGGGGTTAAGAGGTGGTTTTCGGGATTGGGCCCCGCGCGCCCACGCGGGGGTCCACCATGAAGTCAAGTCCGGAGACCGGCTCTGAAGTTTGTCCCCCGTCATGCGCCGGTCATCACTTCCGGAGAGCCGTCTCACCCCGTCGAGGGCCGGGGTGGGACGGCTCCACCTCGCTCCACGCCGGAGCAGTCGGTAGGCCCTGTGGGACTCGAACCCACAACCAACGGATTAAAAGTCCGGAGCTCTGCCAATTGAGCTAAGGGCCCGGGTCCTCGGGCAGTATCCCAGAGGCGGGCGGCGGGCTGGGGGCACCATCGGGGCATGGCCCGTGCCCCCGCGTCGATCGGCCCGGAAGCCCCGCTCTCCACACGGAGTCGGAGGTGGGCTGTCGCACGTGCTGGCCACGGCCGTGTCCTTCGCGGCGCTGGCCGGACACGCCCCTAACGACCAGGTCGGCGTCGCTAGGCGCTCGCAGCGAGCCTCCCCATCTCGGGTCATGACACGTGGGCTGCCCGAGCGCACACTGGTGGGTGACACCGATGCAGCTGCAGGAGGTGCGCCGATGCGACCTCGAGCTCGAATCGCTACCGCGGCAGGTGTCGCGGCCTTGGCGCTCGCCGCCTGTGAAGGGTCCGAAGACTCGGTGGAGCAGCGACAGTGCCGCGCGGGGGTGCCGGCTGAGCTCGAGGGCATCTCGGTCACCGCGGGATGGGACCCTCCCTCGGCGTTGAAGGAGGGCACGTCGATCGCTGCTCCTTGCTTCATCTTCCGC
>DASTDJ010000274.1:0-5583 GCA_035710425.1 Nocardioides sp. | reverse complement strand
CACGGCGATGCCTTGAGGGCAATCATCAGCAGCGATTCGCGCGTACCCCATGGACGAGATTCGCCTGAAAAATGCCGCCATCCTTGTCGTCGACGACGAGACGCTGCTGCGAAAGCGCATCGCGGCTTACCTTGAAAAACTCGGCGCCGACGTCACCCAGGTCGGAAATCTCGCCGAGGCACGCCGTGCCGCAGACGCGGTGCCTTTCGACTTTGTGCTGCTCGACGTGCACCTGCCCGATATGACCGGCATCGAGGTGCTGCGCACGCTCCGGGCCGCCGGCAACCAGGTGGGCGTGGTGATGGTGACGGCGGCGCGGGAGGCCGACACGGTGCGAGCGGCGGCGGCCGGGGGAGCGGCCCACTACATCGTGAAGCCGTTCGAGTTCGACGACCTGCGGGTGCGGCTGGAGGCCTGGCGCGACGCTCAGGACGCGCTGACCGCCGAGACCCCCGCCCAGGACGACATCGACGCGGTGTTCACGCCGGTCGTGGCCGGCCCGCCGAAGTCGCTGCCGAAGGGTCTCAGCGTCCCGACCGCCGACTCCGTGCTCGAGGTGCTCTCCTCCGGGGTCGAGGTGTCCGCGAGCGAGTGCGCCGAGCAGGTCGGCATCTCCAGGGTCTCCGCCCGCCGCTACCTCGAGCACTTCGTCGAGACCGGGCGGGCCGTGGTCCGGCTGCAGTACGGCGGCGGCCGGCCCGAGCGCCGCTACCGCGGCTCGTCGGGCTAGGCGCAGAGGCCGGCGGCGCGGCGCTCCTCGTCGTCGGCGCCGTCCCCGCCCGAGCCGCCCGTCGTACCGACCGGGTCGTCGGCGCTGAGACTGTCGTCGTTGAAGTCCTCGCCGAGCCGCTGGTCGGCGCGGATCCGCTCCCACAGGTCGTCAGCCTCCGGCGCCCAGACCAGCCGGTTGGGGTCGGGCTCGTACTCCGCGAACGGCACGGTCACGAACTTGATGCGTGCCAGTCCGGTGTGCTCGAACTGGGTCACCAGGTCGAAGAGCGCGCCCAGCGAGTCGAGGTTCTCGTCGACCGCGATCGAGTCGGTGGCGGCGTCGAGGAAGGAGTAGACCTTGTCGGGCCGCGACAGGGTGTCGGCCGACATCACCTTGTTGACCATCGAGGCGATGAACGCCTGCTGCCGCTTCATCCGGCCGATGTCACCTGTGACCGAGAGGATGTAGCGCTCGCGCACGTAGTTGAGGGCGTCCTGGCCGGTCAGCTCCTGGTTGCCGGCGTCGAAGTGGATGTCGTGCTCGTCGTCGTCGACGTCCTGCGGGATGCACACCTGGACGCCGCCCACCGCGTCGACCATGTCCTTGAACCCGTTGAAGTCGACGGTGACGAAGTGGTCGATGTAGATGCCGGTGAGCTTCTCGACGGTCTGGATCGTGCACTGCGCGCCGCCGACGGAGAAGGCGGTGTTGAACAGCGCCGCCTGCTCGCCCGGCACGGTCTCGCCCTTCACCCTGCAGTCGGGGCGGTCGATGATCGCGTCCCGCGGCAGGCTGACGCCGTACGCGTCCTTCCGGTCGGCCGACACGTGGATCAGGATCGTGGTGTCGGAACGCTCGTCGGTGGCGCCTGCTGACTCGAGGTCGTTGGCCGCGCCCTCACGCGAGTCGGAGCCCATGACCAGGATGTTGAGCGGCTCGCGATCGCCCTCGTGGTCGGGCTTCTCGACCTCGTGGGTGATCGGCTCACCGTTGGCGATGTTGCCGTTGAGCCGCTCGTAGGCGAACACGACTCCCGCGGCGGTCAGCAGCGCGATGCACAGCTGGCTGACCAGGATGACCTTGAGCACGGCGTGGCGGTGGTGCCGCCCCATCGGCACCTTCACGTCCGGCATCGTTCCATCATTGCCGACCGGTGTCTGCCGCCAGGGTGTCCGCCAGCGTGGCGATGGCCTCCAGCGCGGCGAGGTCGGGCTTGGCCGCGCTCAGGTCGTCGGGCCAGGAGTCGACGATGCCGAGGGCCCACCGCGCCCAGTCGTCGACCATCCGCTGGAAGTCGTGCAGGAACCTGCCGGTGAGGATGAGCCAGGGGAGACGCTCCGGGAAATCGCCCTTCCCCTCGAGGTAGTCGCGGGGGATCGCATGGGAGCCACGGGCCTGCTCGCGCGCCCACGCCCGGACGTCCTCCAGGGTCGCTACGAGATCCTGCTTGGTGCCGTGCTCGGCGAAGAACACCTTGAGGAGCGACTCGAACTCCAGCTGGGGTCCCGCCCCGGGCGTGGGCACCCAGTCAGCCAGCGCGCGCCGGCCCTTGGTGGTGATGGAGTAGCGGGTCCGCTCGCGCTTGCCGACGGTCTCGGTCGACGCCCGAGCGAGGCCGTGGGCGACGAGCTTCTTGGGCTCTTCGTAGAGCTTGCTCCGCGTGCGCGGCCAGAATCGGCCGAGCGCCCGCTCCATCTGCTGCGCGAGCTCGTACGTCGTCCAGGGCCGGATCGCGAGCAGGCCGAGGATCGCGTACGACGTGGGCGTGAGGTCACTGCGTTTCGGCATCGTCCTTGACATTCCGTCCCTTTGGGATCATTCTCGTTAGTCCCAAGGGGACGATACAGGATGAGGGTGCGGGTGCGGTGATGGCGACGAGCAACGTGGCGAACCAGGAGATGGCGGCGGCCTGGGACGGTCCCGACGGCGACCACTGGACGACGCACGCCGACCACTACGAGGAAGCGACGCTGCGGCACTGGGCGCGGTTCGTGGACGCGGTGCCGATCCCCGTGGACGCGTCGATCATCGACGTGGGCTGTGGCACCGGCCGGTCGACCCGCGACCTGGCCAGGATCGCGTCCGATGGGCAGGTGCTCGGCATCGATCTCTCGTCCCGGATGCTCGAGCGCGGCCGGAAGCAGGCGGCGGCGGAGGGCCTCGACAACATCCGCTTCGAGCAGGGCGACGCGCAGGTGCACCGGTTCCGGCCCACGGCGGCCGACCTTGCCGTGAGCGTGTTCGGCTCGATGTTCTTCAGCGATCCGGTCGCGGCCTTCACCAACATCTGCAGCGGCCTGCGGCCGGGTGCCACGCTGGCCCTGCTCACCTGGCGCGAGCTGGCGCGCAACGAGTGGCTCCACGGGCTGCGGACGGCACTCGCGGTCGGCCGGGTGCTGCCCGAGCCGCCCGCCGGCGCCCCTGGCCCGCTCGGCCTCGCCGACGCCGACCGGGTGCGCGGGATCCTGTCCGAGAGCGGCTACGACGAGGTGCAGCTCGAGTCGGTCGACGAGCCGATCACGTTCGGTCGCGACGGAGAAGACGCGTTCGCGTGGATCAGCACCATCGGCTTCACCCGGGGCCTGCTCAAGGACCTCGACGCCGGGCAGGCCGAGGAGGCCCTGAGCAACCTCCGTCGGTTGCTCGACGACCGGGCGACCGCGGAAGGCGTGCTTCTGGGCACCTCCGCATGGCTGGTGACCGCCCGCGTCCCGGGATAGCCGCCCGGCGGATTTCGACGCCGGATGGTCGTGTCCGATTCCCGCGAGATTGTGTCGGTGGGGTCGGCCATGATGGAGGCATGCAGAACCTGGACCGCGAGACCTGCTATCGGGCGGTGAAGTCCCGTGACCGTCGCTTCGACGGTGTCTTCTACTGCGCGGTGCGCACGACCGGCATCTACTGCCGACCCTCGTGCCCGGCGCGCACGCCTGCTTTCCACAACGTGACGTTCCACCGCAGCCCGGCGTCGGCACAGGCCGCCGGCTACCGCGCCTGCAAGCGCTGCCTCCCCGACGCCACTCCGGGCAGCCCCGACTGGGACGTCGCTGCGACCGCCGCCGGTCGCGCGATGCGGCTGATCTCCGACGGCGTCGTCGACCGTGAGGGTGTCGAGGGACTCGCTCACCGGGTCGGCTACACGCCACGGCACCTCTCCCGGGTGCTGACCGCCGAGCTGGGAGCCGGACCGCTGGCGCTGGCCAGGGCCAAGCGGGCGCAGACCGCGCGGGTCCTGATCGAGACCACCGACCTCTCCTACGCCGATGTGGCGTTCGCGGCCGGCTTCTCCAGCATCCGCCAGTTCAACGAGACGGTGCGCGAGGTCTACGCCGCCACACCGACCGAGCTGCGCGGCCGCCGCGGCGGCCAGACCGGGCGGGGACTGGTGACCGTGCGCCTCGCGGTGCGCACGCCGTTCTCGGGCACGCCGTTGCTCGACTTCCTGGCGACGCGGGCGGTGCCGGGCGTGGAGACCGCCGGGCCGGGCTGGTACGCCCGCACCCTCGCGCTCCCGCACGGCTCGGGGACGGTGCGGCTCGACGTACCTGATGTGCTCGAGCCGGGGCAGACGGCGTTCGTGAGCGCCACGTTGACCCTCGAGGACCTGCGCGACACCACGGCTGCGACCGAGCGCGCTCGGCGGCTCGTCGATGCCGACTGCGACCCCTTGGCCGTGGCCGACGCGTTCGCCGGCGATCCGGTGGTCGGCCCGTTGGTCCGGCGTCACCCCGGCCTCCGGGTGCCCGGTCACGTCGACGGCAACGAGCTCGCGGTCCGCGCGGTGCTCGGCCAGCAGGGGAGCGTGGCCGGCGCCCGCACGGTCGCGGCGCGGCTCACCGAGCGCTTCGGCCGGCCGGTGGCCCAGCCCGGCGAGGGCCTTACCCACCTCTTCCCCGACGCGGCGACGCTCGCCGGCCTCGACCCGGAGGACCTGCCGATGCCGAGGTCTCGCGGGCGCGCGCTGATCGCGCTGTGCGCCGCGCTGGCCGACGGACGGCTCGCCCTCGACCGCGGCCCCGACCGCGACGACGTACGCGCAAGGTTGCTCGAGATCCCCGGCATCGGGCCGTGGACCGCCGACTACATCGCGTTCCGCGCGCTCGGCCATCCCGATGTGTTCCTGACCTCCGACCTCGGCACTCGGCACGCGCTCACCGCGCTCGGGCAGGAGCCGGCCGACGCCGCCGAGCTGGCCGAGCGATGGCGACCCTGGCGCTCCTACGCGCAGATGCACCTGTGGCAGACCCTGACCCCCACCACCGAGGAGACCTGACATGTGGACTGTGATGAGCTCACCCGTAGGCGACCTTCGGATCGTCGAGCACGACGGCGCGATCAGCCAGATCGAGTTCTCGCCGTTCCGTGACGCCGACGGACGCCCGAGGGGGGACCGCGACGACGACCACCCCGTGCTTGTCGAGGCGTGCCGCCAGCTGTCGGCGTACTTCGCGCGGGACCTGAAGGAGTTCGACCTGCCGCTCGCGCCGGTCGGCAGCGACTTCCAGCAGCGCGTCTGGGAACAGCTGCGCGGCATCGGCTACGGCGAGACCGCGTCGTACGGCGAGATCGCGGCGCGGCTCGGCATGACCAACGCCGCCTCCCGCGCGGTCGGTCTGGCCAACGGCCGCAACCCGATCCCGATCGTGATCCCGTGCCACCGCGTCATCGGCGCCAACGGCACCCTCACCGGCTACGCCGGCGGGCTCGAGCGCAAGCAGTCGCTGCTCACCTTGGAGCAGGACGCGCTGTTCTGACGCGCGCCGAGAGGCCACTTCGCGCACGACACGCCGGCAGACCCGGTGGGAAAGCGGCCTCTCGCCGGATCATTCGCTGGCGCGGCGCAGGCTTTCGGAGAGTCGTTCGGCGGCTGC
>DASTDJ010000273.1:0-4305 GCA_035710425.1 Nocardioides sp. | reverse complement strand
CTGACCCGGGCGACCCGGCACCTGCTCGACACCGGCGCGCCGTACGGCACCTACCACTGCACAGGGTCCGGGCCGGCGACGACGTGGGCCGACGTGGCCCGCCGGGTCTTCGAGCTGTCCGGTCGCGACCCGGGCGACGTCACGGCGGTCTCGTCGGAGGAGTACGCCGCGGGCCAGGACCTCGCACCGCGGCCGCGCTCGAGCACGATGAGCCTGGCCAAGCTCGAGGCCACCGGCTTCACGCCCCGGCCGGCCTGGGACTCGCTGAGCGACTACCTCTCTCAGGCGCCGCAGCGGTCGTAGTCGTCCTCGAGGCGGACGATGTCGTCCTCGCCGGTGTAGTGACCGAGCTGGACCTCGACGAGGACCAGCACGTCGTCCTCCGCGTTGCAGATCCGGTGCGCCTGACCGATGGCGACGTCGACCGACTCACCGGGACCGAGCAGCACGTCGGCACCGTCGATCACGCAGGTCGCCTTGCCGGCGACGACCACCCAGTGCTCCGCGCGGTGGGCGTGGGTCTGGTAGCTGAGCCGCTGGTGCGGCTGCACGACGATGCGCTTCACCTTGTACCCGGCGCCCTCTTCGAGGACGTGCCAGGAACCCCAGGGGCGCTCGGCGGAATCGACGTACTCGGAGGGCATGGGCGAGAGGCTAGTGGGGCTTCGGCGACGGGGGCGCGGATTAGTGGAAGTGGACTAGCGACGGCGCAGACCGGCCAGGGCCGGGCGCACGTCGGCGAGGTAGACCAGCGCCGCGATGATCAGCGCGACCCGGACCAGGAAAAGCCCGGCGGGGATCAGCTGCAGCAGGACCGCGAGGCCGAGGATGATGTTCCAGGCCGGCTTGGTCAGCTTGCCCGCGGCGACGTAGGACTCGGCGGAGTAGAGCAGCGAGTTGACGAACGCGAAGATCGTGACCGCGAGCAGCACGAACATCGTGACCAGGGTCAGGTAGCTCTCGACCTCGAAGATGTTCATGGCGTCTCCAGGTTAGACGAAGATGGCGAGGCCCCCGAAGCTCATACCTCCGGGGGCCTCGCATCTCACCGTTCGGAGCCGGGCGGCTCCGCGGCGTCACTCCTTCAGTCGCCGACCTTGGAGGCGCCGGCGGAGGTGGCCTTGGCCGCGTTGGACGCGGTCTTCTTGGCCGTGGTGCGGGTCGCCTTGGCGCTGCCCGCGGACTTCTTCGCGGTCTTCTTGGCCTGGGTGGTGGTGGTCTTGGCCTTGGCGGTGGTGGCCTTCGCCGAAGCGGCGGTGGCCTTGGTGGCCTCCTGCTTGCGGATCCGGGCCACCAGGGTCTCGCCGCGCTTGGCGAGGTCGCCGTAGGTGTCGGTCACGGTCGCGACGTTCTCGTTGACCCGGGTCTGGACCTTCTCGACCTGGGCACGAGCGTCGGTGCGCAGCTCGGACACACGGCTGTTCACGGTGGTGACGGTCTGATCGCGCAGCGTCTTCGGCTCGAACTCGAAGCCCTTGACGTTCTTCTGCACACCGGCGACGCGCGTCTGCACGTCCTTCTGCACCTCGGCGAGCTTCTTCTGGACGTCGGCGACGTACTCACGCACGTACTCGACGGCGAGGTCGGTCGCGCCGACGCCCGCGTAGAGGGGCTTGGCGGCCACGGCGGGCAGCTCCAGCGTCTTGATGTCGAACTTGGCCTTGGCCATGTCGATACTCCTTGTGTTTCTGGTGGTGGGTGTGGTGTCCCTGGGTCAGGGGGTTTCGATGTCGTCGGCGTCCGCGGGTCGCTGCGCCGCGTTGAGCGCGAGGAACGACGAGTAGACATCGAGGAGCGACTGCTTCTGTCGCTCGGAGAGGCCCGGGTCCGACAGGACCGCGAGCTCCACGGTGAGCGCGGTTGCGCCGCCCACCCCTTCCTCGGGGCTGAGGATCCCGGCGCGGATGTAGAGCTGTTCCGCCGAGATGCGCAGCGCCTTGGCGATCTGCTGCAGTACTTCGGCCGAGGGTCGGCGCAGACCGCGTTCGATCTGGCTCAGGTAGGGGTTGGACACCCCGGCCTGCTCGGCAAGCTGCCTGAGGGACAGACGCGACGCGACGCGCTGCTCCTTCAGGTAGTCGCCGAGAGACTCGACGGTCTTGCCTACCTTGCCCTTGGCCATGCGCCCATCGTGCTAACTCCAGTTAGCAAAACGCAAACTCTGCAAGCGTGATGTGGTTCACACGCGCTCAGTACGTCGCCCGGATCTCGCCCACCGGGACGCCGCCGCCGAGCAGCTCGACCACGCCGGTGCGCCAGACCGCGGCGCTGTCGACGCCGGGCTCGGCGTCCACACCGCTGCGGCGCAGGGCCGCGGCCATCAGAACCGGGCGCACCCGCGGCGCGCCGTCGTCGGTCTTCAGCGCGAAGGCCCGACCGTCGGGCAGCGCCACGGCGTAGCAGGACTCGGCGCCGGCCTTGCCGATCGCCCCGGGCAGCGCGGTCAGCAGGGTGCGCTCGTCGCGGCGGGTCCCCGACACCCACTCGGGGTGGTGGCGGATCGCGCCGGCCACCCGGGCCTCGGGCCCGTCGGGCGCGGTGGCGAGCCGGGCGAACGCCCGCGCCAGGCCGGTGAGCGAGGCCGAGAGAAGCGGAGCCCCGCAACCGTCGACGGCCACCGCGACCACCGGCTCGCCGGTCAGCTCGGCGAAGGTCTCGGCAATGGCCTGCTGCAGCGGGTGGTCGGGCTCGCGGTAGGTGGCGAGGTCCCAGCCGTTGAGGGCACAGGTCACCAGCATCCCGGCGTGCTTGCCCGAGCAGTTCATCGCGGTGGGGTTCTTGGCGGTGCCCGCGCGGACCATCGCCTCCCGCGCATCGTCGTCGAGCGGGAAGTCGGGCGGCGTCTGGAGCGACGACTCCTCGATGCCGGCCACGGCCAGGATCCGGCGTACCCCCTCCTGGTGGAAGTCCTCACCGGAGTGCGAGGCGCACACGAGCGCGAGCAGCTCGTCGGGCAGGTCGAGCCCGAGCCGGACCATCGCCAGTGCCTGGATCGGCTTGTTGCACGACCGCGGCAGGATCGGCACGTCCACCGCACCGATGGACCAGTCGACACCTCCGTCGGCGGCCAGCGCCACGACCGAGCCGTAGTGGTGACCCTCCACGAACCCGGAGCGCACGATCTCGGCCACTACCTGCGGGGATGCCATGCAATGCAGAGTAATTGTGGGTAGTTGGAACTGATTTGGCAGGATGAGGCACGTGCCTGGTCCCGCTGCGCCGCAGCATCATCCGACGCCGCGCGAGCTCGACGACCTCGAACTGCTCACGATCGGCGCGCTCGCGCCGGTGACCCGCTTCAACCAGCCCGGCAGCCAGGTCACCCTGCAGCTGCCGCCGGAGCTGGTCGAGGCGGGCGCCGTCGAGCTGGTCGACCCCGAGGGGCTGCCGCTTGCCGTCGTGCGCACGAACACCGAGGACGGCTGGGAGGTGGAGTCGCTGACCCACGCCCAGTACGGCCCGTTCCGCCGGCTCTACCTCACGCCCGCGGAGGTCAGGGAGCGCTACGCCGGCCGCACCTTCGTGCCCGTGGACGACGCACTCACCGACACCCAGCTGGCCGAGCTGGAGGGGCTCGGGCCGGTCACGCTGCTCGCGCTGGTCGGCGACGGCACGCCCGCGCTTCCCGCGGTCGGCCTGGTTCGCGCGACGCTGACCGCCGCCGCGATGCTGCCCGACGCGACCGTGGTCGCCGTACCACTCGCGGCGCACGGTGACCCCGACGCCGACCACGCGCTGGGCGTGCAGGTGGTCGCCAACTACGCCGGCGACGACCCGGTCCACGGCCTGGCGACGGAGGGAGCGCTGCCACCCGAGATCGCGCACGTCGTCGACTTCTACGAGCGCCGCCCCGACGAGCAGGGGCTGGTGCTGTTCTTCACCGGGCTCTCCGGCAGTGGCAAGTCGACTCTGGCCCGGGCACTGATGGACCGGATCCTCGAGCAGGGCTCGCGCACCGTGACGAGCCTCGACGGCGACGTCGTACGCCGCAACCTCTCCGCCGGGCTGACCTTCTCCAAGGAGGACCGGGAGACCAACATCCGCCGGATCGGGTGGGTCGCCGCCGAGATCTCGCGGCACAGCGGGATCGCGGTGTGCAGCCCGATCGCGCCGTTCGACGAGACCCGCCAGCAGGTGCGCGCGATGGTCGACGCGGCGGGCGGCGCGTTCTTCCTCGTGCACGTCGCCACCCCGCTCGAGGAGTGCGAGCGACGCGACCGCAAGGGCCTCTACGCCAAGGCACGGCGCGGTGAGATTCCTGAGTTCACCGGCATCTCCTCGCCGTACGAAGAGCCGGCGGACGCC
>DASTDJ010000272.1:0-33504 GCA_035710425.1 Nocardioides sp. | reverse complement strand
GGCCCAGGCGGCGTACTTGTCATGGGGTCGCACCAGCTCCGTCACCGACCGCGCCGCGTTGATCAGGCGCGTCGCCGAGCTGCACACCGAGCGCCGCGACGAGCTCGCGGTGATCATCAACCGCGAGATGGGCAAGAGCATCGACGACTCCCTCGGCGAGGTCGACTTCAGTGCCGCGATCTACGGCTTCTACGCCGACAACGCCGAGAAGTTCCTGGCCGACGAACCGATCGAGCTGATCGAGGGCGAGGGCGAGGCCGTCGTGCGTCGCCGCCCGCTCGGCGTGCTGCTCGGGATCATGCCGTGGAACTACCCCTACTACCAGGTCGCCCGGTTCGCCGGCCCGAACCTCACCCTCGGCAACACCATCGTGCTCAAGCACGCCCCCCAGTGCCCTGAGTCGGCCGCGGCGCTGCAGCAGATCTTCCTCGACGCCGGCTACCCCGCGGGTGCCTACGTCAACATCTACGCCAGCAACGAGCAGATCGCCGACGTCATCGCCCACCCGAGCGTGCAGGGCGTCTCGCTCACCGGGTCCGAGCGCGCTGGCGCCGCGGTGGCCGAGATCGCGGGGCGCAACCTGAAGAAGGTCGTGCTCGAGCTCGGTGGCTCCGACCCCTTCATCGTGCTCGGCAGCGACGACCTCGAGTCCACCGTCGAGGCCGCGGTCGAGGCTCGGATGGAGAACACCGGTCAGGCCTGCAACGCCGGTAAGCGGATGATCGTCCACGAGTCGCTGTACGACGACTTCGTCGCCCGGTTCACCGAGAAGATGCTGGCCACCCAGCCGGGTGCCCTGTCCTCGGTCGCGGCCGCCGAGCGCCTCGAGCAGCAGGTCTCGAGCGCCGTCTCCGACGGCGCCAGCCTGGTCGGCGGCGGGCAGCGCGACGGCGCCCACTTCCCGCCCGGGGTGCTGACCGGGGTGGGCCGCGACAGCGCGTCGTACCGGGAAGAGCTCTTCGGGCCGGTGGCGATGGTGCTCAAGGTGAGCGACGAGGCCGAGGCCGTCGAGGTCGCGAACGACACCCCGTACGGCCTGGGCTCCTACGTCTACACCAACGACCCCGAGCAGGCCGCCCGGGTCGCCGACCAGCTGGACGCCGGGATGGTCTTCGTCAACGGCGTCGGCGCCGAGGGCGCGGAGCTGCCCTTCGGGGGGGTGAAGCGTTCCGGCTTCGGCCGCGAGCTCGGCCGCTACGGCATCGACGAGTTCGTCAACAAGAAGCTCATTCGCACCGTTCGATAGCGGACCTGACCCTCACCGCGAGGGCCGCACCCGCCCGCGCAACCATCCCCTCGGTGAGCCAGCGATCCCGGGAGACTGCGCCGTTCAGCCCTCGATGAACGCGAGCAGGTCCGCGTTGATGACATCGGCGTGGGTCGTGCACATGCCGTGGGGGAGGCCCTTGTAGACCTTGAGGGCACCGTCCTTGAGCAGCTTGATCGACAGCTCGGCCGAGGCGGCGATCGGGACGACCTGGTCGTCGTCGCCGTGCATCACGAGCGTGGGCACGAGGATGTTCTGGAGATCCTCGGTGAAGTCGGTCTCGGAGAAGGCCTTGATGCCCTCGTAGTGGGCCTTGGCGCTGCCCATCATCCCCTGGCGCCACCAGTTCCAGATGACCCCTTGGGACACCTCCGCCCCGGGCCTGTTGAATCCGTAGAACGGTCCGGAGGCGACGTCGAGGAAGAACTGCGAGCGGTGGGACCCCGTTCCCTCCCGGAAGCCGTCGAACACCTCGAGGGGAGTCCCCCCGGGGTTGGCCTCGGTCTGCAGCATCAAGGGCGGTACTGCGCCGATCAGCACCGCCTTGGCCACCCGGCCGTTCCCATGGCGGGCGACGTAGCGGGCGACCTCGCCGCCGCCGGTGGAGTGGCCGACGTGCACGGCATCGCGCAGGTCGAGGTGCTCGACCACTGCGGCCGCGTCGGCGGCGTAGTGGTCCATGTCGTGCCCGTCCGAGGCTTGGCCGGAGCGGCCGTGACCTCGGCGGTCGTGGGCGACGACGCGGTATCCCCGGTTGACGAAGAACATCATCTGCGCGTCCCAGTCGTCGGAGCTCAGAGGCCAGCCGTGGTGGAACACGATCGGTTGACCGCTGCCCCAGTCCTTGTAGAAGATCTCGGTTCCGTCGCTGGTCGTGACTGTGGGCATGGTGCGCTCCTCTCGGCTCCCGATCTGATCGGGGAAGTGGGTGGTGCCCCCAGCATGGCCCGCTCAGCCGGCGACGGCGTACGTCACTTGACTGAATCCCAGACGAGGTTCGAGAAGCTCGCGACGCCCGGGCCGCCCGCGACAGGAGTACTCGGGACGAGGAACCGTCCCATCCGCGCTCCTCGCGCGGATGGGACGGCTACTGGAGTGAGGACCGGCCCTCTCGGGGGACGAACGATGCCGGTCTCGGTGGACTTCATCATGCCTAAGACAGCATTCGAAAGTTGTCGAACGCAAAGAATTTGGCCTTCGCGCCATGTCAGCGGCCCGTGTCGATGCCGTCGTCCGGGCGAGCCTCGAAGGAGCCCAGCATCCCGATCTGCACCCCTCGATTCTCCCACGGTCGCTCCAGCGGGATGTATCTGGCGGACGTCCGGCGGATCCTCCTAGGAGAAACCACTTCGGAGGAGTCAGCCATGTCCCACCCCGACACCGTCGTCCTGACCGCGGATCACGACCTGGGCACCGTCCGCACCATGCCGCAGTTCCGCAGCCACATCGCGCAGGGTCCGCTCACCGACGCCCAGCGCCGTCTCGTCCTGGACCAGGCCGAGATCCTGATCGGTGAGGTCTACTGCCACCTCCCTCTCAAGCGCGCGATGCACGCCATCGAGCCGCTGCAGGCGCTCCGCCTCCTGCGGCACCGGCTGGCCGACCTCACCGAGACCGAGTTCCACGTGCAGCTGCAGCGGATCTTCCTCGGGCTGCACGACCTGCACACCAACTACATCCTGCCGTCGCGCTACGCCGGCTTCGCGTTCCTCGGCATCTTCCTCGAGCGCTGCGTCGACGCCGGTCGTACGGCGTACCTCGTGACCAAGACGTTCGACCACATCACCGGCGACCCGCAGCTCAAGGCCGGCGTCGAGGTGACGCACTGGAACGGCACGCCGATCCAGCTGGCCGTCGAGGCGAACGCGGCCCGCGAGGCGGGCAGCAACAAGCCGGCCCAGCTCGCACAGGGCCTCCAGAACATGACGCTCCGCTCGATCAACATGTCACTGCCGCCCGACGAGGACTGGGTCGACGTCACCTACAAGGTGAACGGCTCGACCCACGAGACCCGGGTGCCGTGGCGGGTCTTCGAGTCGTCCGCCGAGGTGACGACGCCGGGGACCCTGCCGTCGCTGCCCACCGGCGTCGAGGCTGAGGCGCACCACCTGGTCGGCATGGACCTGCGCACCGAGCTGACCCGGCAGGTGAAGCGCCGGCTGTTCGCCCCGGCCTCTCTGCACGCGCCCGTCCCGAGCGCTGCGAAGGCCGGCGCCCGCAAGCCCCGCGTCACCGCACCCCTCGCGGCCGGGCCGGTCCCGACCAGCCGCCCCGACGAGCTCAAGGCGCGCGTCGTCGATACCCCGAGCGGCACGTTCGGGCACCTGCGGATCTTCACCTTCCACATGCAGGACCAGAACATCGACGCCTTCATCAACGAGGTGATCCGGCTGCTGTCCGTGCTCCCGCCCGAGGGCCTGATCCTCGACGTCCGCGGCAACGGTGGTGGCTACGTGATCGCCTCGGAGTTCCTGCTGCAGTTCCTCAGCCCGCGTCGGATCACACCGGAGCCGTTCCAGTTCGTGAGCACGCCCGGCACCACCGGTCTGGCCACGACCGTCGCCGACTACCAGGAGTGGAAGGCCTCGCTGGAGGAGTCCGTGACCACCGGATCGGCGTACTCCAGCGCGTTCCCGCTCTACCCGGCCGACGTCGTCAACAGCGTCGGGCAGGTCTACCAAGGCCCGGTGGTGCTGGTGACCGACGCGCAGTGCTACAGCGCCTGCGACATCTTCGCCGCGGGCTTCCAGGACCATGAGATCGGGCCGGTGCTCGGCGTCGAGGGCAACACCGGTGCCGGCGGCGCGAACGTCGTCACCCACGAAGAGCTGCGCACCGAGTGGACCGGCGGGGCGCTCAAGCAGCTGCCCAAGGGAGTGCAGATGCGCGTCTCGTTGCGCCGCTGCCTGCGGGTCGGGGCGTGGATGGGCCAGCCGGTGGAGGACCTCGGCGTGGTGCCTGACGAGCTCCACGAGCTCACCAAGAAGGACCTCCTGGAGGAGAACGTCGACCTGATGGCCGCCGCCGGGACGCTGCTGGCCCAGCGCCAGCCGCGGCTGCTGCGCTTCTCCGCCGCCGCAGCCGGCGCCGGCAAGCGCAAGCTGACCATCACCACCGGTGCGGTTGCCAGCGTCGACGTGTACGTCGACGACCGACCGGTCGCGACCACGGCGACGTCCGACGGCACCACCCAGCTCACCGTCCCGGCCACCGGCGGCGACGTCGTCCGGGTCCAGGGCTACGACGCCGCCGGGGCTTTGGTCGCCGCCAGCCAGGTGGAGATCTGACGTCTGTCCACGCCATTTGAACGCCCCTCTGAGGGTGGCGACCCTGGCCGGTTGGGTGTCTTGTAGGGGTGGGCAGGCGATGTGTCCTACGTCACAACGGAGGGCTGTCGCGAGATCACCTCGGATCGGGGAGGGGCCTCCCACAACAGGGCTCCGACCGGAACAGGAGACGGAACATGGCAGGGAAAGCAAGGATGAGGGAGCTGCACCGGCCGGCTGCGCGAGGAGGAACGGTCCGCCTGGCGGCGCTCGGCATCACGGCCGTGCTGATAGCGGCGCTGCTGCCGGCTCTGGTCGCGTCCACGAGCGCGGCCGCGGCTCCGGCCGCCGCGTGCGACCACCGCAACAACAACTCCTACTCGAAGCTGCTGGAGTGCATCACGCTGGAGGGCGTCCGCGAGCACCAGGAGGAGTTCCAGAAGATCGCCGACAACAGCACGGATCCGGTCTACCCCGGCACCCGCGCCGCCGGCACCGACGGTTACGCCGACAGCGTCGACTACGTCGCCGGGCTGCTGGAGGAGGCTGGGTACGACGTGACGCTGGACCCGGTGGAAATCACGTTCAACTTCCCGGCGGTGCTGCGCCAGCTCACCCCGGTCGAGGCCGACTACGACACCGGCGTGTTCACGGGCAGCGGCTCGGGAACGGTCGAGGGCCAGGTCATCCCGGTCGACATCAACCTGGCCGGTGACCGCGCCTCGACGAGCGGCTGCGAGGCCGCCGACTTCGCCGGCCTCGACTTCAGCGGTGAGGCCGACATCGCGCTCGTGCAGCGCGGCACCTGCTTCTTCGGCACCAAGGCGTTCTACGCCGAGCAGGCCGGCGCCGAGGCGGTCGTCATCTTCAACCAGGGCAACACCCCCGACCGAGAGGGCCTGATCGTCGCGGACGCCACCAGCGTGGACCCGCCGATCCCGGGAGCTCCGGGACCGGTCACGCACGGCATCCCCGTCGTCGGCGCGAGCTTCGCCGACGGGGTGGCCCTGTCCCAGCCCGGCTCCACGGCGTTCATCGAGGTGCTGCCGGCCGAGACGCGCACGGACTTCAACGTGATCGCGGAGCTGCCCGGCAAGAACGCCGACAACGTCGTGATGGCGGGCGCCCACCTCGACAGCGTGATCGAGGGTCCGGGCATCAACGACAACGGCTCCGGGTCCGCGGCACTCCTGGAGACGGCCCTGATGATGGCCAACAGCAACACGCCGAACACCCTGCGGTTCGCGTGGTGGGCCGGCGAGGAGCAGGGCCTGGTGGGCTCCGCCGACTACGTGGCGGGGCTCTCCCAGGCCGAACGCGACCGGATCGCGCTGTACATGAACTACGACATGGTCGGATCGCCGAACTACATCTTCATGGTGTACGACGCCGACGAGTCGACGTTCGAGGCGCCGGTGCCCGTCCCGCCGGGGTCGGCCGCGATCGAGGACGTCTACGAGTCGTACTACACGCTGGTCGGTGAGCCGTACGACGACACCGAGTTCTCCGGCCGCAGCGACTACGAGGCCTTCATCCTCGCCGGCATCCCGTCGAGCGGACTGTTCACGGGAGCCGAGGAGGTCAAGACCGAGGAGCAGGAAGAGATCTGGGGCGGCACCGCAGGTGAGCAGTTCGACCAGTGCTACCACCTGGCCTGCGACACGCTCGAGAACGTCGACCTGCACGCGCTGGAGGTCAACAGTGACCTCATCGCCTTCGCGATGCTGACATTCGCGTACTCGACCGAGAGCGTGAACGGCGTCGAGGGCAAGAAGGTGCCCGGCCCGCCGTTCACGCTGCCCACTCCCGCCGGTCCGGAGGGCACCTTCGGCGGCACGGAAGGCGGTGGGCTCGCGCACGGCGCAACCAGCTAGAGGCGATGACCGCGACGACGTCGCGGGAACACGAGAGAAGGATGGAGCGGCCCCCGCCGGAAGGTGGGGGCCGCTCCCCGCTCACGAACGCGCTTCCGCGGCTGCTGTCTCGAACGTCCGGCGCCACCCGGCCATGGACTTCTCGACGTACTCGGGCCGGCCCTCGGAGTGACCGAACGCGAGATCCTCCAGAAGCGTGCACACCGCGTAGAACACGGCACGGGCACGGAGCTCCCCATGGGCTGAGGTGCCGTCGCCATAGCTCGCGAGAGCTGACTCCAGCGCCGCCGGCCCCAGGTCGCGCATCAGGAGTCCGAAGTCGTACGCCGGATCCACGATCGCCGCGTCGTCCCAGTCGATGACACCGGTCACGCGGTGCGTCGGAGGCGCCGCCACCAGGATGTGCTCGATGCCCAGGTCGTTGTGGCTCAGGCGGCGCTCAGGAGCGGCTGCTGGTGCCGGGCGATCCAGGAACCGCCGGACCTCGCCCAGCTGGTCGGCGTCGAGCACGTCGCGCAGGTCCCTCGAGAGGTCGGACACCTCACCGCGCCAGTCCTCGGGGTGGTACTCGTCGATGGTCACCACATCGGTGAACTCGGCGGGATCCAGTGCGTGGAGCTCCCTCAGCACCGTGCCGATGGTGTGGGCCACAGCCTCCCCGAGGCGTTGGCGCTCCTGAGCGGGCAGGTGAAGCAGTGCCGATCCCGGAAGCTGCCTGACGACGAGGAATCCGTCGAGCGGCCGCTCTGCCACCACCTGAGGGACCGGGACGCTGACCCGGCTCCGGACGCGCCGCAGCAAGGCGGCCCGTCGCTGGACGACCTCGGGGGGCACCGGGACCTCGGGCCAGGTCAGCGGGACGGTGATCAGCTCGTCCGTGCCGGCGACGCGAAAGGTGCGGCTCTCTCCGCCGGACCTGAACAGCTCGACAGGCGTGTCTTCGAGCCGGTGGGAGAGGTGGGCGACCTGCTGGGAGACGGGTGGTCCCGACCGGGAGGTGCCGGTCACCGGTGCTCGGACGCCATCAGTCGGAGAGCCCGGCGCGGTGGGCAAGAACGACGAGCTGTGAACGGTCGCGGGCATCCAGCTTGGCGAGCAGGCGGCTGACGTACGTGCGCGCGGTCTCGGGGCTGAGGTAGAGCTCTGCGCCGATCTCTGCGTTGGACAGGCCCCGGCCGACGAGCTCGAGGATCTCGAGCTCTCGGGAGGTGAGGTCACCGAGTGTCTCCTCGCGGATCTTGCGCGACGGCATCCGCGAGATCTGGCCCATCATGCGCTTGGCGACGACCGGCGCGACCGGCGCGCCGCCCTCGACGGCGGTCCTGATCGCGGTGCGCAGCTCGTCGGCGCCCACGTCCTTGAGCAGGTAGCCGGACGCGCCGGCCTGGATCGCATCCACGACATCTCGGTCGTCGTCGAAGGTCGTCAGCACCAGCACCGGCGTGTCGCGCAGGAGAGGGTCCGCCCGCACCGCGGCAATCGCCTCGACGCCGCTCAGCACGGGCATCTGGAGGTCCATCAGGATCAGGTCGGGGCGGTGCTGCCGCGCGATCTTGAGCGCCTCACGCCCGTTTGCGGCCTCGCCCACGACGGCCAGATCGTCCGCGTGCTCGACGAGGGAGCGCAGGCCGGCTCGCACCAGCAGCTGGTCGTCGACGACGAGTACGTTGATCACCTTCGCTCCTCCTGGGTCTTTGGGCAGTGCGGTAACGACGCGGTGACGTGCCAGCCGTCGGAGTCGCTGAAGACAGCCAGCCGCCCGCCGACGGACTCGACCCGTTCTCTCATTCCTGCCAGGCCGTGACCGGGGGCGTAGCGCGGCGACCGGCCCGGCCCGCCGTCATCGCTGACAGCCACGACCAGCCGGTCGGCCGACACGGGCTTCATGACGACCGAGATCCGCGAGCCGGCGGAGTGGCGCAGGGTGTTGGTGACCGCCTCCTGCACCAGGCGGAACGCCACTTCGTCCACCTCGGCCGCAAGCGACACCTCGGCCACGTCGAGCTCGACGTCGTAGCCCGCCGCAGCGGGAGCGTCGAGCAGCCTTCCGAGATCGCGGGTCGTGGGCGCATCCGTCACCGCCGACGTCGCCGACCTCAGCAGCGAGACCGTCGAGCGGAGCTGGACCATCGCGTCCGAGACGGCGTCGCTGACCAGACGAAGGGCCGCAGCCCTGGCGTGGCTGTCATCGGCCTCCCTCGCCACGCTGGTGTGGAGGGACGCGACCGAGAGGGCGTGCCCGATCGAGTCGTGGAGCTCCCGGGACAGACGCGCCCGGTCCTCGTGCGCGGCTCGCTCGGCCTGGAGACGCGCCTGGTGAGCGGTCAGCCGCGCGACCTGCTCGGTCTTGCGCTGCAACGAGCGGTGGGCACGGACGCTGTAGCCGAGCGCGATGACAGCGGCGATGAGAGCGACGTGCCCGACGAGCTCGTAGCCCAGCACGAAGGCCGCCGACTGCCCGACGAGGAGTCGGAACCCCGTGGACACGGCGACGACCAGCACGGAGGTGAGGACGGCCAGCCGCACGTATCCGGCCTCGGCGGCGGTGTACAGGGCGGCGGCGATCGGCACTGCGACACCGATCGCCGGAAGCCCGGCCGCGTAGTAGGAGAAGTAGCCCAGCACGGTCAGGCCGAGCACGAGGCGCGGCATGGTCCTCCGGACCAGCATGAGCAGGCCGAGGGAGACGGCCCACAGGTAGGCGACCGGATCGATGGAACCCGGGCTGGCCTGGTCGGCTGTGACGATCACGGACAACACCACGGCGACGGTGATGGCGAGCAGCGCATCCACCGTCCTCGGCTGGGGCGCGCGGACGGCCAGCCTGGTCACCGATCGATCGTAGAGCGCCACCTCGCCGCGTGTGTACGTCGAAACGCGACCGAGAGGTCGAGCCATGACGTACGACCGGGGCGCTCCGCTCGCTGTCACTGCGGCACGTCACCGCCGGCTCGGCCCGCGCCCCACCACCCGGGATCTCGCGCCACGAACGCGGCACAGCGACCGGCGCCTACGCCCGGACGCGTAACGACTGCCGACCGTTGCGTGACGACGCATCGCGCGGTCATGGACACGATCGCTGACGTCGACCCAACGATGGAGGCTGTCATGACCGATGTACCGCCTGTTGCAAGCCCTGAGCCGGCCGCGAGCCCGCAGCACGGCCCGTTCACCCGCATGGAGCGACTGGCCGGCTTCGCGCGGCGGCACCGTTGGGCGGCACTGATCTGCTGGGTCGCCGTGCTCATCGGTGTCACCGGCGTGAGCCGTCTCGTCGGAGACGAGTACGACAACGACTTCTCGCTACCGGACTCCCAGTCCCAGCAGATGGTGGAGCTGTTGGAGCAGCATGCGCCGTCCCAGTCCGGAGATCGCGTGACGGTGGTCCTGCACGACGAGCGTGGGTGGGACACCGATGCCGACGTGGACGGGCTGACCCAGGACCTGGCCGAGATCGGTGAGGTCGACTCCGTGGCAGCTCCTGCCGTCGAACGTGCAACGGTCTCAGACGACGGCACGGTGGGTCTGGTCGACGTGACGCTGAAGGAGGAACAGGGACGCACCTCGGTCGAGACCTACGAGCAGATCGTCGAGGTGGCAGGCGACCACGCCACCGACGACCTCCAGGTCGAGGTGGCCGGCCAGGGTGTCCGGCAGGTCGAGGGCGGGGAGGGGTCCGGTGCCGAGGGCGCGGGGATGCTCGCCGCCCTGGTCATCCTGATCTTCATGTTCGGGTCGTTCCTCGCGGCGAGCCTGCCCCTGGTCACGGCGATCTTCGGAGTCGGCTCGACGCTCGGGCTGACCGCGCTGCTGTCGCACGTGCTGTCCGTCCCCGACTACACGCTCTCGATGCTGGTGCTGGTGGGGCTCGGTGTCGGCATCGACTACGCGCTGCTCGTGTTCAGCCGATACCGCACTGAGCTGTTGGAGGGTGCCGACCGCGGCGCCGCGACGCGGATCGCGCTCACCACGGCAGGCCGTGCGGTGCTGTTCGCGGGCACCAGCGTGATCATCGCCCTGGCCGGCCTGTTCACACTCGGCGTCGACGCGTACGTGGGCGCGGTGACAGCGGTCGCGCTGACGGTGCTGATGACGATGGTCGCCTCGCTGACACTGCTGCCCTCGCTGCTGGAGATCTTCGGCAGCCGGATCGAGAAGCGGGTGCGCAAGCACGCCGCCAAGAACGGCCGGCCGACCGGCGGGTACTGGCGACGCTGGGCGGAGAAGGTGCAGCGCGCGCCGGTACCGGCGCTGGCCGTGTCGGTGATCGCACTCGGGGCGCTGGCGGTCCCGGCCCTGAGCATGCACCTCGGGTTCAACGATGCGGGGAACGACGCCAAGGGGACGACGACCCGGGCGGCGTACGACCTCATCAGCGAGAAGTTCGGACCCGGCGCCAACGGACCCATGTACGTCGTCACCGAAGGCACCGAGGCCGAGGCCCTGGACGCCCACCAGCACCTTCGCGAGCACCCGGGAGTAGTCGCCGAACGGTTGACCGTCCCCATGCCTCTCGACGAGGGCGTCTACATGATCCGAGCCGAGCCGACCACGGGCCCGCAGGACCAGGCGACCTCCGAGCTCGTCACGGACCTGCGCGGCGAGCTGGGCCAGCCCCATCTCGTCGGCGGGGCGACCGCCGCCAACGTCGACTTCTCGGCAGCGATCGCGGACCGGTTCGCCCTGTTCGTCGTGGTGGTCGTCGGACTCTCGGCCCTGCTGCTGATGACGGTGTTCCGGTCAGTGGTCATCGCCATCAAGGCGGCGGCGCTGAACCTGCTGTCGATCGGCGCTGCTCTCGGCGCGATGACGCTGGTCTACCAGGAGGGGCTCCTGTGGGCCGAGCCCGGCCCGATCGAGGCGTTCCTGCCTGTCTTCATCTTCGCCATCGTCTTCGGACTGTCGATGGACTACGAGGTCTTCCTCCTCTCCCGGATGCGTGAGGAGTGGGTACGCACCGGTGACCCGTGGTCGGCGGTCCGCGAGGGCTTGGCGCACACCGGCGGAGTGATCACCGCTGCCGCCACGATCATGGTCGTGGTGTTCGGGTCGTTCGTGCTCTTCCCCGACCGGATGCTGCAACAGATGGGGTTCGCGATGGCGGTGGCGGTGCTGATCGACGCCCTGGTGATCCGGTGCCTCGCCGTGCCGGCAGTGATGCGACTGCTGGGGAAGAGGGCCTGGTGGTTGCCGCGGGGTCTGGACCGGTGGCTGCCGCGTCTCGACGTCGAAGGAGCAGGCGTCTCGCCCACCGACCGACGACCGAGCGCGCTCGAGGACGCGGGCCGCTCCTGAGCGAACACCCGTGTCCGCCATCGACCACCCCCACCGACTGAAAGGACCTGCTGATGTCCGGAGTCCTCGTCCTCGCCACAACGGCCGCACAGATCATCACCGTCGCCGATGGGTCCGAACCCGGGTCAGGGCGACTCGGCTCGGTCGTGGCGGGCCTCTTGGGCCTGGCCTGCCTCGCTGCGGGTGGGCTGGCCCTCTACCGAGCCGTCCGCCGGGCGGGAGCCGCGAAGGTGCGAGCCTGGACGGCCACGTCCCTCGTGCTCGGGGCTGCGTGCGTCACCCTCAGCGCGGTGCTGCTGTCGCAGTCCGCGGGTGACGTCGGCAGCGGGAACGGGCGCGGGGGAGCGTTCGTCGCGCTGCTGATGGGACTGACGGGGACCAGCCTCGGTGGGCTGGCCCTGCCCCGCTCCCGCCCCGGTGGGCAAGGTTCCGGCGAGCCACTGACGTCGTACGACGCTGACGGATCCCGCGAGGTCGGCACCGCCGGCCACGACTAGGCAGGGCGCGAGGGTGCGCGAGGGCGGGATCGCGGACGAGCAGGAGCATGGTCCGCGCCCGTCCGCGGGCACCAGTGCCCCGGGTCAGCGGCTTCGCCGGCCGAGCTTGCGGATCCCCGCTGCCACCACGCCCGAGATCACGCCCACCATGATCCCGGTGAACAGGCTGCTGAAAAGGGTGGCGACGCGGAGGGGGATCTCAGCAGCCTCGTCGTCGACCAGTCCGTTGAGTGTCGGCTCGGAGTCCGCGAACACCTCGTGCCAGAGGAGGTTGTGCACGAGTCCCAGAGCAACGCCGTACAGGGCGCCGACAACCATGAGGGTCAGGACCGGGCGAGGCACTCGTGCGCGGAGGACGACGAACACCCACAGCGCCGGTGGCCCGAGTCCGAGCAGCGCCGTGCCAGCTGGTCCGACGTCGATGCCGAGGTCGTGGACGAAGATCCGGGGGACCGCCAGGAGTGCAAGTGCGGGGAAGGCCCACCACGGGAGACCGAGCTGCCGCGGAGGGCGCTGCGGGCTCGGGGGTGGTGCGGCTGGGTACGGGTGATTGCTGACCATGCCGTGACCGTAGGAAGCCACCGACGGAGACGAATCCGTCTTCGAGCGGCACCCGTGTCGCCGTCAGGCGATCGTGAGCGGAGTGTCAGTCGTCTCGACCGGCCCTCTCGGCGGACCGCTTGCGGATGCCCAGCAGCGTGTACAGCAGCGCGGCGATCGCGGTGACGCAGAGCAGCATCAGCCCTCGCTGCCCGGGCCGTCCACGCCGAGTCCGGCCGTCCGCGCCATCCGCCAACCTAGGAAGGCGCAGGCGATCCAGGTTCACCCCGACCGGGTGACGCAGCAGCGAGGACCGCCGGACGACGCTGGCTGAGATTCTGGCCGACGCCCGAGGGAGCTCGACATGCCGCTGGACTACGACGACAGGACCGACTTCGAGAACGCGGAACGTGGCCTGGTCGACAAGCTGGACCCGGGCATCGTCCATGACGCGGCCGGGAAGGCGGTGTGGGACCTGGGTTCCTACTCCTTCCTGAGCGGTGAGCGACCGGACACCGTGCACCCGAGCCTGTGGCGGCAGGCGCAGCTGTTGGCGATCGCGGGTCTGTTCGAGGTCACGGACGGCATCTACCAGGTCCGGGGCCTCGACCTCTCGAACATCACGTTCGTCGAGGGCGACGAGGGGGTGATCGTGATCGACCCGCTGATCTCCGCGGAGACCGCGGCCGCCGCGCTGGCGCTGTACCGCAAGAACCGGGGGGACCGGCCGGTCACCGCCGTCATCTACACCCACTCGCACGCCGACCACTTCGGCGGTGTCGAGGGAATCCTCCCGGACGGCGCCGGCGACGTACCGATCATCGCGCCGGAGGGCTTCCTCGAGCACGCGGTGTCGGAGAACGTCTACGCCGGCATCGCGATGAACCGGAGGGCCTGCTACATGTACGGCTCGATCCTGGACAGGTCGGCGACCGGCCAGGTGGGCACCGGCCTGGGCCTGGCGACCTCCGCGGGCTCGGTCGGCCTGCTCGCGCCGACCGTGGACATCACCCGGACCGGGGAGGAGCAGGTCGTCGACGGGGTGCGGATGGTCTTCCAGATGACGCCGGGGACCGAGGCTCCGGCCGAGATGAACTTCCACTTCCCGGACCGTCGTGCGCTGTGCATGGCGGAGAACGCGACACACAACCTGCACAACCTGCTGACCCTTCGCGGAGCGCTGGTTCGCGACCCCAGGATCTGGTCGCGCTACCTGGACGAGGCGGTCGAGCTGTTCGCCGCCGACAGCGACGTCGTGTTCGCGTCCCACCACTGGCCGACGTGGGGGACTCCAGAGCTCACCCGGTTCCTGCGCGAGCAGCGTGACATGTACGCCTACCTGCACGACCAGACCGTGCGGCTGCTCAACAACGGGCTGACCGGACCGGAGATCGCCGAGGACTTCCCCCTGCCCGATGCGCTCGACTCCGCGTGGCACGCCAGGGGCTACTACGGCTCGGTCAGCCACAACGTCAAGGCGGTCTACCAGCGCTACCTCGGCTGGTACGACGGCAACCCGTCGTCGCTCTGGCAGCACCCGCCCGCCGCGGCGGCCTCCCGCTACGTCGAGGCGATCGGCGGCCGGGACGCGATCTTGGCCAAGGCGGCGTCGTACGCCGACGACGGTGACCTCAGGTTCGCCGCGGAGCTGTTGAAGCACGCCGTGTTCGACGACCCGTCCGACGCGGACGCCACGTCAGCCCTCGCGGGCGTCTACGAGCGGCTCGGGTACGGCGCGGAGAACGCGACCTGGCGGTCGTTCTACCTGGCGGGAGCACGGGAGCTCCGCGAGGGCATCCAGCCGATACCGGTCGAGCTCGGCGAAGGCATGGTGGCGGCGCTCACCGTGGAGCAGCTCTTCGACTCCATCGCGATCCGGATCGACGGGCCGAGAGCGGCGCAGCACTCGATCGTCATCGACTGGGAGTTCACCGACGGCAACGGCACCGTGCGTCTCTCGTTGTCGAACGGTGCCCTGATCCAGACCCCGAACCCTCGCAGTCGCGTCGACACCGATCTCTCGCTCCGGCTCACCAAGGCACAGCTGCTCGGGCTGATGGCGGGTCAGGGTCCGGGGGACATCGAGCTCACCGGCGATCCGGGGGTCCTGCAGACACTGCTGGGTCTGCTCGACACCCCGGATCCGGCGTTCGCGATCGTGACCCCCTGATCACTCCAGGAGATGGGCCATCGCCCGGGCGATGAAGTCGTTGCGCATCTCCGCCGAGGTCAGCCCCTCCGCACCGAAGCCGGTGAACACGGTGTCGTCCGTGGTCGTGACCGCACCCTCGTCGAACGCCTTCTGCGAGCGGTTCCAGTTGTTCGTCTCCCGGGTGCCCTCGGGAGCCGGCGCCGCGGTCCAGCCGCCGAGGCCGTCCTCGAAGGAGGTCGTCTCGGTGGCCACCCCGTCGAGGGTGATCTCGGTGTCGTCGACGAAGACGCCGAGACCCTGCGTGCCCCAGTCGGTGAGATAGCTGATGGACAGCTCGACCTGCTTGCCGGCGTACGGCGTCAGGTCGATGCTCCACTCCTGCCAGCCGCCGCTGCTGCCGGTGGCCGCGTGCCACGCGCCAGTAGTACCGGTGGGGGAGCAGTCCGCACCCTGATAGTGCTGCAGGAACGGATGCAGCTCGATCCAGCCCTCGGGGCACGACTCGCCGGTGCCCTGCGTGGTGTGGCCGTTGGCGTCGGGAAGCGTGGTCCAGCTGTCGCTGCCGACCTCGTGGGCCTCGACCACGACGTAGTCCCAGTCGAGCTCGGTGTCGTAGGACATCTGGAACGTCAGCTCGCCGGACGACTTGCCGGTCATGTCGACCGTGCGGGACAGCCGCTTCCAGCCCTGGTCGGCCCACTGGCTGAACATGTACCACTCGCCCGTGAACGGGTCGTACGGCGCGGCACCGGGCCGGACCCACTGGACGGGCGCCTCGCTGGCGAACTGCGGGAACTCGGCCTCGGGCAGGACGCTCGACGTCGACACCAGCGATCCCGTGTGGGCCTGGTTGTTGGCCGAGTCACCCCCGTTGAACGTGCCCGCGAACCCGTCGAACTCGCCTGCGACCCCGCTGACGGGGAAGGGGTCTCCCGTCGAGCTGGTGCCGCCGTCGCTCACGTTGTTGTAGGCACCGAGCCAGTACTGCTGGAAGTCGTTGGCCAGCGGGAGACAGGGATACTCCTCCGGCGTGGTGCACTGCGGAGGCGCGAACGGGTTGTAGTAGTAGGCGCCGTTGGCGGCCTGCGCGAACTGGTTGTACTGACCCGTCACCAGCGCCTTGCCGCCGTCGTTGAGGTAGTCGCGCACCGACAGCTCGAGGTCGAGCGAGAGCTTGTCGGCGGTGCCGGCCGGCTGGCCGGTCGCGCGGGTGATGATGTCGTCACCCGACTCCCACACGATCGCGTCGTAGTGGGACAGCACGCCCAGGTGGTGGGGCACGGTGCGTCCGTTGACGTCGATGTCGTAGACGTCCGAGCTGTAGCCCGCCGCCGAGAGCGCGGTGGCGTAGTCGTCGGCGTACTTCGCTGAGGTCACGCCCTGGGCCGGGCTGGCGCCGGTGACGTCCTCGGCGGCGAGGATCAGCACGTCGCCGCCGATGTCGTCGGCGACCGTGTAGGTGAACGGCTTGCTGCTCACCCAGCCCTTGTGGCGCTTGTACCCGGTGAACCACACCTCGACGGAGTCACCCGGGTCGGTACGGCGCACCTTGCTGCGGAACTCGGCGTAGTAGTCGTCGTGGGTGTCCCCGTAGCGCTCACCACCCCGCCACTTCCACGTCCTCGCCGTCCTGGTCCGCCCGTCGTTCACGGAGTACCTCAGGCGCAGGTGCTTGAGCGCCTTCTTCGCGATGACCGCGACCTGCTGGGTGGTGCCGTGCGAGACCGAGAACGGGTCGGACACCATGTCGGGGGCCGTGAGACCGACCGCGGAGACCGGGTCGTCCGGGTCGTGGGTCGACCGGGCCACGGAGAGCGCGAACGGGACGTTCTTCGCGAACTCCGCCTGGATCAGCTCCTCGTCGTCGGGGAAGTTGAAGCCGCTGACGCAGTCCTCGGACTCCCACTCGTCGTCGGGGATCGAGTCCGAGACGGTCTCGCAGGTGGTCATCTCGGGCGTGAAGCCCAACGTGCCGTACTCGACGGTGGCGTGGGTGTCGGTGTCGCCGTTGGTCGTGTAGAGCTCGGCCGAGATGTCCGGGTCGTAGCCGGGGATCGCCGGGTTGGCGTCGTCGCCGGCCATCGCCTCGTAGATCACGTCGTCGGGCGAGGGCGTGCTCACCTGCCAGCCGATGCCGTAGAGCAGGAGCTCGGCCGCCGAGTGGTAGTTGATGTAGAACTCGAAGCCGACCCGGTCGAACAGCCCGTCGAGCGCCTTCGTCTCGGGTTCGGAGTTCGGGCCGGTGCCGCGGTAGGTCTCGCTGGCCGGGTCGATCGAGGAGCCCTCGTTGTCCCAGCCCCACTTGACCGCGAAGTTGCGGTTGGGGTCGACGCCGTCGTTGGCGGTGAGCACTCCGTCGCCGTCGTTGTCCTGGAGGTTCTTCCGCCACAGCCGGTCGACGGTGAACGTGAAGTCGTAGCCGTCGGGGTTGGAGACGGGCAGGAACCACAGCTCGGTGGTCCTGATGAGCCGGGTCACCTGCGGGTCGGTGCCGTAGCCGTCGATGTAGTAGTGCATGAGGCGGCGGACCATCTCGGGGGTGATCCACTCCCGCGCGTGCTGGGCACCGCCGTACAGCACCGAAGGACGCTTGCCGTCCTTGGTCTTCCTGGCGTCCTTGGTCAGCTTCAGCGCCACGATGGGCTTGCCCTGGACGGTCTTCCCGATGGTGACGAGCTTGGCGATCTTGGGGTTGGCTGCCGCGGTCGCGACGAGCTCCTCGTAGATCCCGCCGGCCCCGCTGTAGGGGCGGTAGACGTCGTAGCCGGCGAGGTTCTGGAGGCGGGCCGCCTCGGACGCGGTCCGGCCGTTGACCTTCTTCACCTCGACCGACAGGCCCTCGGCGCGCAGCAGGTCGGCCTGGTCCTCGGTGATGACGGCTTCGAGGCGGATCGTGCCCTCGGCCCCCTCCGACTGGACGGCGTGCTCGGTGTCGAGGCCGACCTCGTCGAGCTTCTCGAGCTCAGCCGGAGCGGCCTCCACCACGTAGACCTCGAGGTCCGTGTCGCGGTCGGCGGCGCCGGGACTCGCGCTCGCGGGTGGAGCGGCGAGCAGTCCGGCGGTGAGGGCTGCGAGGGCAAGTGCGGTGGGAAGAGAACGCATGGCCGACCTCTGCTTCATGGGGGAGGGTCCATACATATGTGTGATATGGGTCACACGTCAAGGTGCTCCGCCGGGGGAGCGGCTCGACGACCCTCAGCGGATGGTGAACCCGTCGACGAAGCCTCCGGCCCCGGCGCTCTCGACGAGGACGATCAGCGGGGTGGTCTTCACCCCGATGTCCACCTTCGCGCTGCTGCCGGGCTCGATCGTGGCGTGGCGGGGTGCGACCTCTCCCGCGTCGGCAGGCAGCACCGTGATCTGGTAGCTGTCCCGGCTGCTGCCGAGGTTGCTCAGCGTCAGCTGCACGACCTCGTCGGGCTCGGCGGTGCTGGGTCCGTTGAGGACGGCGGCGTAGTCGGACTGCTCATCGGTGTCGGTCCGCGAGAGCTCGATGCGGATGTCCCCCGAGGTCAGCACCAGCCCGGTGTCGGAGCTCTCCTCGATGTCCAGTCCCTCGGTGAACAGGGTGGTCAGCCAGTCGTCCTGCTCGGAGAGCTCCGGGTCGCACGCCTTCAGGGTGCTGGCCGGCTCAGCCTCCCAGTGCAAGCCGTCGTCGTCGACGTACGCACCGAACAGGGTGTTGCAGCCCGCGGAGACGGCCATCGAGCCGTCCTCGAAGGCCACGGTCAGCTCGGATCCCTCGACCAGCTCGTGACCGGTCAGGGCCTCGGTGACGAAGGTGCCCGTCAGCGCCGCCTCCTCCGCGCTGGCGCTCGGACTCGGGTCCGTCCCGCTCGCACCCCCGCCCCCGTCGTCGGAGTCGTCCCCGCACCCCACGACGAGCGCTCCGACCAGAACGCACCCCAGCACCCCGACAGCCCAGTCTCGCGTCACGTCGTCTCCTCCCGCCGACCACCGCACGCTAGGAGCGACGGGCGAGCGCCGCCTACACCCGACACGGGTGAGATGGCCGGCCTCACCCGGCTGCCGCCCGTGCCGTCGTACTTCGCCACAGGGTCAGCGCGAACACGCCGAGCAGCGCCGGGCCGGCCAGCGTGAAGACCCGCCAGACGATCAGCGCCGCCACGGCGGCCGCCTCGACCTCGAGACCGCCCGCCTCGACCACCGCGGCGAGGATGAGGGCGTCGACCACGCCGATGCCCATGAACGGGAAGATCGTGAACGGGAAGGCGAAGAGGTACGCCACCGCGACCTCGGCGGCGGAGACGTCCCCCGCGTCCACGCCGACGAACCGCAGGCAGAGCAGCAACATCGTGAAGTCCGCCGCGATCATCCCGACCTGGGACAGCAGCCCGCGCGCGAACCCGCTGCGGTAGCGGTCCTCGACGTCGACGCGGAAGCGCTGACAGGCGTCTCCCCAGGCGCGGGGGTCGATGCTCGGTCGCACGCGGTGGGCGGCGCGACCCGCCTTCGTGCCGATGGTCAGGGCGAGCTGCTGGCTGCTCACCACCAGGTGCAGGGTGACCACCATCGCGGCGGCGAGCGCCAGGCTCAGCAGCTCGAGCCAGCGGAGGCCGGGTGCCCAGCCGAGAACGGCAGCCAGCACGAAGCCGGCCAGCGGGGTGGCGAACCGGACGATGTAGAAGGTCAGCATGTTGAGCACCAACCCGGCCAGCGCCCTCGCGGTGGACACGCCCCAGCTGGCGAACATCCCCATCCGGAGGACGAGGTCGCTCGGCGGCGGAGCCACCAGTCCCATGAGGCTGGCGGCGAGGTCGTTGAGGGTCGCGCGGTAGACCGACACATGAGGGATGTAGAGCGCCACTGGCATGGCGTTCAGGACCTGCCGCACGACCAGCATGCCGAGCAGCACCGCCGGCTGCCACCAGGTGAGCTGGCCCAGGGCGTCCCAGACCGCCGCCCAGTCGATCTGCCCCACCAGGCGCACCACGATGACGGTGATGACGGCCGCCAGCCCGAGCAGCAGCAGCCGGGTGATCCATGCTGATCGGCCTGCGTGGAGCTCGGGGACGGCGTCGTCCCCGGTCCGCTCCGGAACGCTCGTCATGCGGCTCCGGGCACCCGGTCGGCCGGCATCAGAAGTCCACCGGGTCGCGGATGATCGGGCAGGTCATGCAGTGACCGCCGCCGCGTCCCCGGCCGAGCTCGGCACCCACGATCGTGATCACCTCGACCCCGGCCTTGCGGAGCAGCGTGTTCGTCAGCGTGTTCCGGTCGTAGGTGAAGACGACCCCGGGCTCGACGGCGACGGCGTTGTTGCCGGAGTCCCACTGCTGGCGCTCGGACTGGTAGACGTCGCCGCCGGTCTCGATCACGTGCAGGGAGTCCAGTCCCAGCGAGCGGGCGACGACGTCGACGATCGGCGTGGAGCCCTCGTCGACCACCTCGACCCCGGGTGACTTGTCGGACGGCCGCAGCGTGAACGTGTGCACGGCGTCCATGATCGTCGGGTACAGCGTGACCACGTCAAGGTCGGCGAACGTGAAGACCGTGTCGAGGTGCATCGCCGCCCGCAGCTTCGGCATCCCGGCGACGACGACACGCTCGGCGGCGCCCTGCCGGAACAGCGCCGCCGCCACCTGCGTGATCGCCTGACGCGAGGTGCGCTCGCTCATCCCCATCAGCACCGTCCCGTTGCCGACCGGCATGATGTCGCCGCCCTCGAAGGTGGCCTGGGCCCAGTCGCGCTCCGCGTCGCCCCACCACACAGTGGAGCCGACGAAGTCGGGGTGGAACTCGTAGATCGCCTTGTAGATGAGGGTCTCGTCCTTGCGGGCCGGCCAGTAGAGGGGGTTCATCGTCAGCCCGCCGTAGAGCCAGCAGGTGGTGTCGCGGGTGTAGAGCGTGTTGGGGAGGGGTGGCATGAGGTACTCGCGCGCCCCCGTCGACTCTCGGGCCAGGGCCGTGTAGCCGGGGCGGAAGTCCTCGGGCAGGTCCTGGACCGCGAGCCCGCCGATCACGTACTCGACCAGCTCCTGCGCCGACAAGGTCTCGAGGAACGCCCGCGTGCCGTCGACCAGACCGAGCCCGACCTGGTTGGGCGTGATCTTGCGGTCGAGGAGCCAGTCCCGTGCTCCGTCGATCTCCAGCGTCGTGGCCAGGACGTCGTGGAGCTCGACGACCTCCACACCACGCTGGGACAGCTTGTTGACGAAGTCGGCGTGGTCGCGCTGGGCGTTCTCGACCCAGAGCACGTCGTCGAACAGCAGCTCGTCGGCGTTGGTGGGCGTCAGACGCCGGTGGGCGAGCCCGGGCCGGCAGACCAGCACCTTGCGCAACCGGCCGACCTCGGAGTGCACGCCGTACGTCGCAGAGGTGCTCATGATGGTCCTTTCTCAGAGGGAGATCCGGCCGGTCCACAGACCTACCGCCCCGATCACGCCGCCGGCGGCGATGAGGGCGAACAGCCCGACCTCGGTGGGTGTGAACAGACGCCGGCCGTGCTCGCTGCGCGCCTTGACGTAGAGCAGCGCTGCGGGCGCGAGGATCACGGTCGAGAGCAGCACGAACTTCATGCCCGCGGCGTCGAAGAGGAAGATCGTGTACGCCGTCGCCGCGCCGGCCACGATGGTCTCCTTGCGGCGCACCCCGGCCGTGACCCCCTCGTAGGACTCGCCGGTCAGGCCGAGCTTGAGTGCGTAGGCCGCCGCGAGCAGGTACGGCAGCAGCGCCAGGCTCGTGGAGAGGTCGAGCATGAAGTTGAGCGAGTCGTTCACGAACAGCGTGAGGCCGAGCAGGCCCTGCACGCCCAGCGAGGTCACGACGAGAGCGGTGATCGGCGTGCCGTTGGCGTTCTCCTGGCCCAGGAACTCGGGGAAGTCGTCGGCGCGCGCGGGGATGAACATGACCTCCGCCGCCATCAGCGTCCAGGCCAGGTAGGCACCGAGCACGGACACGACCACCGCGATGCTGATGAACCATTCGCCCCAGTCGCCGACCACGGACTCGAAGACCCCGACCATCGACGGCTGCCGGGTGTCGGCGAGCTCGGGCTGGGGCACGACCGCGTAGCTGGACAGCGTGACCAGCGAGAAGATGGAGAGCACGCTGAGGAAGCCGAGCACGGTCGCCTTGCCGACGTCCTCGCGGCGCCGGGCGTAACGGGAGTAGACGCTCGCACCCTCGATGCCGATGAAGACGAACGTCGTGATCAGCATCGTGTTGCGCACCTGCTCGTCGAGCGAACCGAGGTCGCCGTACCCGTACGCCGTCCAGTTGTCGGCGAACACGCCGGCGTCGAAGCTCACCAGCAGCACCACGATGAACACCAGGATCGGCAGGATCTTGAAGACGGTCACGATCCGGTTGACGATGGCCGCGTCGCGGACGCCGCGCGCGATCAGGTAGTGGAAGAACCACACGCCAAGGCTGCCCAGCGCGACCGCGAGGATGGTGTCGCCGTCGCCGAAGCCGTCGAAGAACGCACCGATCGTCGCTCCGATGAACACCCAGTAGAAGGTGTTGCCGGCGACCGCGCTGGCCCAGAAGCCGATCGCGGAGTTGAAGCCGGCGTAGTCGCCGAACCCGGCCTTGGCGTAGATGAAGACCCCGGAGTCGAGCTCCGGCTTGCGGATTGCGAGGTTCTGGAAGACGAAGGCGAGCATCAGCATGCCGGTGCCGGCGACCGCCCAGGCGATCAACGAGCCGAGGATGCCGGTCGCGACGCCGAACCGGGCCGGGAGCGAGAAGACACCGGCGCCGACCATGCCGCCGACGACCATCGCGGTCAGGGTCGGCACGCTCATCTTGCCTGCGGCGGAGGCCTGCTTCTCCTCGGCCGTGCTCGAGCCCATGGCGTCCTCCTCGTGTGGTACGCGTCCAGCACGCTAGGGACGGCGCACCGCTCGGCAGATCACCCGAACCGGGTGAAGGCTGACCGTCAGGTGGCGGGTGCAGGCGGCACGACGGCCCGGGTCGACGCGTGACGTGCTACCGCCCGCAGGCGCAACGCTGCGACGACGGCCATCAGGCCCACCGCGATCAGCCAGACGCAGATCACGAACACGAGCACGCCGAGGGACAGCTCGGGGTTCACGAGGAGGAAGCCGCCCACCAGGATGCTCACGACGCCTCCGGCGATGTCCCAGCCCACGCGGCCTGCGGTTCCGGCGACGAGCGCGGCGATGATGTCGATGACTCCGGTGGCCACCCACCAGGCGCCCAGGATCAGCCCGATGACCAGCACGGTCTGCAGCGGGTCGCGCAGGAACAGCAGCCCGACGATCAGCGCCAGCGCGCCGGTCAGGCCGCTGAGCACCCGGAGCGCCGTGTCCAGCCCGCTCGCGGCGATCGCCGTGACGATCCGGAAGACGCCGGAGATGAGGAGCTGGATGGCGATCAGGACCGCGCAGACGAGCAGCGTCTCGTCGGGCCAGACCGCGAGCACGATGCCCAGACCGAGCGTCACCAGGCCGTAGGCGAGCACCAGACCCCAGTGGTCGGCAAGCCGGTCGAAGCCGGCTGTGTACCTCGGCACGGTCCGCGAGGAGTCGGTGGGCGGCAAGGTGGACGAGTCGTCGGTCATGGTTGCCATCGTGGGAGCTGGCGTCCGTCGGAACATCACCCGAATCGGGTGGGCGTCCGGTGCGCTGCGGGCGGGTGCGGCGTAGCGTCGAGGCGCATGAGGGTCGGCGCGCACCTGCCGCTCATCGACTTCGACGGGACCCCGTTCACGCCGCTCTCCTTCCCTGCGTACGTCGACGCGGCCCGGGCCGGCGGGTTCTTCGCGATCAGTGCCAACGACCACCTGATGTTCCAGCGCCCCTGGCTCGACGGGATCGTCGCCCTGTCCAGCGTCGTCGAGCGCTCCGGTGAACTGACGCTGGCGACGACGGTCGCACTGCCGGTGATCCGCGGACCGGTGGCGCTGGCCAAGGCCGCCGCCGCGCTGCAGCTCCTCTCTGGGGACCGGTTCGTGCTCGGGGTGGGACCCGGCTCGTCGAAGGCGGACTACGACGCCGTGGGCGTTCCCTTCGAGGAGCGATGGCCGCGTTTCGACGGGGCGCTCCACGTCCTCCGCGGCGCGCTGTCCGACTCCGAGGCGCTCGAGCCCGCGCCCACCCGGGCGGTGCCGATCTGGGTCGGCAGCTGGGGCTCGGCGGCCGGCCTGAGGCGGGTCGCCCGTGTGGGGGACGGCTGGCTGGCGTCGGCGTACAACACCACTCCTCAGCAGCTCGCCGAGGGCCGGGAACTGCTTCACACGGCGTTGCTGTCAGCGGGTCGCGAGGCGGCCGGCTTCCCGATCGCGCTCTCGACGGCGTGGACCTTCCTCACGGACGACGCCGCGGAGGCTCAGGCGCGGGTGGAGGCCCTGGCGGAGATGCTTCGGCGCGACCCGGCCACGCTCGCCGGCCAGGTGCTGATCGGCGACGCCGACCATTGCGCGGCCCTGCTCGACAGGTACGCAAGGGCGGGGGTTGATGCCGTGTTCATCTGGCCGCTCGGCGACCCCGTCGCCCAGCTGCAGCGCTTCGGCTCGGAGGTCGTGCCGCGGCTGGGCTGAGGTCCGGCCGAGGCCTCACGCAGGGACCGGGCACGGCTCGCCTTGGACGGCGGGCGACCGAGCCAGCTCGGGCTCCGACTCGCGTCGGGCCAGGACCAGCGCGGGGAGCATGCTCGCGGCGGTCATCAGGAACGCCGGACCGAAGCCGAACCCGGCCACGAGGAACCCGACCGCGATCGCGCCCGCGCCCATGCCCACGTCGTACGCCGCGTTCCACAGCGCGCTGACCGCGCCGTAGCCGGCGGCCGGCACCCGGGCGTACATCAGGCTGAGGGTGGCGTTCTGGAGCACGCCGAACCCGACCCCGAAGGCGGTCGCGCCGGCGACCACGAGCACAGTGGAGCCGGTGCCGGCCATCGCGGCCATGCCCAGCACGGACAGCGCGACGCCGGGCACCAGCAGCCGGGTCTGTCCACGCCGGTCACCGAGCCGGCCGGCGAACCATCGGCCGAGCGTGGAGGCGGCGGGCTGCAGGAACAGCGCCGCGGGGACGACCCAGCCGGCGAGGCCGGCGACCGCCAGCGGCAGGTAGGTGACGAGCACACCGGCGGCCGAGGCGCTCGCCGCGAAGATCACCGCGGGTCGCATCAGCCGGCCGTTGCGGAGGCTGCTGGCCACGCCGTGCTCGCCGTCGGCGGCCGGGTCTCGCCCGGGCAGCCCGGGCACGGTCGCGATCGCCAGCAGCGGTACGGCGGCGGTCAGCACGAACACCGCCTCGTAGCCCCAGTGGCCCACCGCCCACGGCCCGAGCGGCAGGGCGAGCAGCGCCGGGACCCCGGCGACCAGGCCGACGAACGCCAGCCCCTCGCCGCGACGCTCCTGCGGGATCAGCGCCGCGGTGAGCGCACCGCCTGCAGTCACGGTGATCGCGAACCCGACTCCGCGGGTCGCGTTCACGGCCAGGATGGTCGCGAACGACGGGGACGCGAGCAGCACCAGGGCGGGCGCGCCGAGCAGCAGCAGGCCGAGGGTCAGCGCTCGCCGGTAGCCGATCCGCGACAGCAGACGCGGCGTGGCGAGCTCCGCCGCGACGGTGGCCAGCAGCAGCGCGCCGTTGGCCAGGCCGGCGCCGCTGTGGGACCCCTCGGCGGCCGTGAACATCGGGATCACCGCGAGCGGCAGGTAGAAGCCCACCGCGCAGGCCACGATCGAGACGCACCGCAGCAGCAGCGGGCGGGTGAGGATGGGCGTCTGGCTGGTCATGGCACAGACGCTATGAGCCAAGTGGGTCGTTGGTAAGGTCCACTTTCATGGCCGTGGAGAGGTCCACTTCGGGTCCGGAGCTGCTGCTGACGCTGGATCGGGGCAGCACCACGCCGCTGCGCGGGCAGGTCGAGGCCCAGCTCCGGGACGCCATCCGCACCGGCCGGCTCACGGAGGGGGAGCGGGTGCCGTCGTCGCGGGCGCTGGCGACCTACCTGGGGCTGTCCCGCGGGGTGATCCAGGAGTGCTACGCCCAGCTCCAGGCCGAGGGCTACCTCGTGTCGCGCGGCGGGTCGGTGACCCGCGTGGCCGCCGTGTCGGTGGATCCGCGCCCCCCACCGGTCCGCGCGGAGCCGCCGCCCCGGCAGCGGCTCGTCGCCGACTTCGAGTCCGGGGTCCCCGACCTCGGGCTGGTGCCGCGGCAGGACTGGGCGTGGGCGGTGCGCGAGGCCTGCCGCGTCGCTCCGAACTCCGCCCTGCACTACGGCGATCCGCGTGGCGAGCCGGCACTTCGAGACGTGCTGGCCGGCTACCTGCGTCGGGTCCGAGCTGCCGACGTCCACGCGGACCAGGTCGTCGTGTGCGCCGGCTTCCAGCAGGGTCTGACGATCGTGCTGCGGACGCTCGCTCGGCGCGGCCTCACCCGGGTGGCCTGTGAGGACCCCGGTTCGATCGGCACCATCGCCGGGATCGTCTCCGCGGCAGGAGGAGAGACGGTGACCGTCCCGGTCGACGACCTCGGGGTCGACGTCGGCGCGCTGGCGGCCAGCGGAGCCCGCGTGGTCGTGCTCACGCCGGCCCATCAGTGGCCCACCGGCGTGGTCCTCGCGGCGGACCGCCGGCACCAGCTCATCGCCTGGGCGCGCGAGCACGACGGCATCATCGTCGAGGACGACTACGACTCCGAGTTCCGCTACGACCGCGACCCGGTGGGCTCCATGCAGGGCCTGGCCCCCGACCGGGTCGTCACCCTCGGCACCGTCAGCAAGTCGCTCGCTCCTGCGCTGCGGCTCGGCTGGGCGGTGGTCCCCGGCGGCCTCGTCGACGACGTCGCCGACGCGAAGCGGGTGGCAGACCGCAGCACCCCGGGGATCGACCAGCTGGCTCTGGCCGCGCTGATCGAGTCCGGTCGCTTCGACCGGCACCTCCGCCGGATGCGCGCGGAGTACTCCGCGCGCCGGGACGCGCTCGTCGACGCGCTCGCCGAGCACGCCCCTCGCGTCCGGGTCACCGGTCTCGCCGCAGGGTTCCACGCCGTCGCGCACCTTCCGGACGGCGCCGACGAAGCGGACGTGGTCGACCGGGCGCGCGCGCTCGGTGTCGGGGTCTACGGCATGGGGACCTACCGAGCCACGAACAGCACGGGGCCGCCGTGCCTGGTGCTCGGCTTCGGCAACATCGGCGCCCGCGCCATCCGAGAGGGCATCCACGCCATCGCCGGGCTGCTGAACGACCCGGTCTGAGGGCATCGCGGGCCTACACTTCCGGGATGCCGCGTGGGGTCACGATGCTCGCTGTGTCCGTGGTGCTTGTCGTGGCAGGGTGCGGCGGTGACGAGCCGGACGAGAACGGCGGCGACGTCCCGTCGGCGTACGCCGACCTGCCGGAGGGGTGTCCCGCGCCGAGCGACCCCGGCCCGCACGAATATGACGCCGAGCTGCACGACGAGCTGATGGCCATGTTCGACCGCGACCAGGCGGGACGCACCGGGGGACCGGACGACGAGGGTGACCCGGCCCGCACCGAGCGGCTGAAGGAGATCGTCGCCGAGCTCGGCTGGCCCGGCTTCGACCTGGTCGGGGAGGACGGCGAGGACGCCGCCTGGACGATCGCCCAGCACTCCGACCTCGACCCGGAGTTCCAGCAGTGCGCCCTGGCGCTCCTGGAGATCGCGGTCGCCGACGACCAGGGCTCGCCCGGCAACCTCGCCTACCTCAGCGACCGGGTCGCCGTCACGGCGGGGGAGCCGCAGCGCTACGGCACCCAGGTCGGCTGCGGGGCGAACGGCAAGCCGAAGCCCGCCACGCCGCTGGCCGAACCGGACCGGATCGAGGAGCTGCGCGAGAAGGCGGACCTGCCGCCGTACGAGGAGTACCTGGCGGACATGGAGCAGATCTGTGCGGAGCCGCTGCCGGGCGGGTAGCGCGCTCGTCAGATCAGGAAGATGCCGGCGTACGGCTTGGGGGAGAAGTACGTCGTCTTGGGTGGTGTCACCTCACCGAGGTCGGCGATCTCGGTGACCTTCTCGAGAGCCGGCGGCCGCAGGCAGAACAGCGCTCCGTCGTCCTCCGCGCAGCGGGAGACCGCGTCCTCGAGAGGGAGGTGGGCCGGGACCAGGTCGAGCCGAGGATGCACCGCGCCGGCGATTCCCAGCACGGGACCGAGGATGCGGGAGTGCAGGACGCTGACGTCGAGGCCGGCCGACCCCCCTGGCCGGGCGCCGGCAGGAGTCAGGTCGTACCAGCTGCCATCGAGGTACAGCCCGATCCCATCTACCTCGCCCCCGGCCGGTACGGCCCTGACGACGAAGTCGGCCTCTGCGGAGGCGAGCAGTGCCGCCGCGTCGACCGGGCCGGCGACGCGGCGGTGGAACGCTCCGAGTCGGAGGCCGCCCATCGGGTACAGCACGCAGAGCACCCCTGCGTCGGCCGGTCGGCCGGCCCGCTCCCAGGCCGTCAGCCGGGCGGCGACCCGGTGGTGGCCGTCGGCGATGTACAGCACCTCGCCACCCAGCGCCGCCGCGAGCTCGGCAGTCTCGTCAGCACCGTCGATCCGCCACACGAGGTGCTCGAGCCCGTCCGGGCCCTCGAACTGCACCAGAGGGCGCCCGCTGCAGGTCTCCTTGACGAGGCGGGTCGCGGTCGCGTCCTCGGCGTGCAGCAACGCCACGGGCTCCGACCGGGACGGCAGGCCCGCGTAGTACTCCACCAGCAGCTCGACCCGGTGCGGTTGGACGGACTCGTGCCCACGGACACGGCCGTCGGCAAAGGCGTCGAGGCGGACGTCCGCGACCACGCCGTCGTAGACCTCAGAGCCCCGGCGCATCCGGTAGACGTAGAGGGCCCGGACCGAGTCCTGGTAGGCACTCGCAGGGGGGTCGGCGTCGTGTCCCTCCTGGGCCTGCACCCGCGCGTCGACCATCGGCGCTACCGCGCGGTCGGCCCACTCCTGCCGGACCACGCGCGTCTGGGCCGGGCGGATGATCTCCGTCATTCGGTGCCGTCGATGGTGGTGGCGGAGACGCCGAGGACATCGGGGAGGGCCCCGAGCTCGGCCAGCAGGTCACCCGACACCGACCCCGCGACGTCGATCGTCGCGAGAGCCGCATCGCCGCCACGGAAGACCTGGTTCTCCATGTGCTCGACGTTGAGCCGCGCGTGGCTCAGGCGGTCGAGGACCCGCGCGAGCACGCCGATCCGGTCCAGGTGACGCACGGTGAGGGTGACCGAGCCGATGCGGCTCGGCGTGAGGTTGACGCAGTTGCGCATCTCGCCCTGGACGAAGGCGTCGATGATCTCCACGACGCCCGCGGCGATCGCCCGCTGCGCCTGCTCGGTGGAGGCCCCGATGTGATGGGTGGCGACCACCCGGGGGTGCTGCGCGAGCTTGGAGGTCCACTCCGCCTGGCCGGAACCGGGCTCGTCGGCGTAGACGTCCAGCCCGGCTCGGAGCTCGTTGTCGTCGAGTGCCCGGATCAGCGCGTCCTCGTCGACGATGTCGCCGCGCGAGGTGTTGAGCAGGATGGCTCCGCTCTTCAGGTGACCGAGGAACTCGTCGTCCACCAGGCCGGCCGTGTCCTTGCCCGACGGCAGGTGGAGCGACACGATGTCGCAGCTCGAGAGCAGCTCCGGGAGCGACTCGACCATGTCGATGCGCAGCTCCTCCGCTCGCTCCTCGACGTCGCGGCTGCGGCCGGGCTTCGCCAGTGCTCGCACGTCGATCCCGAACGCGCGAGCCCGCTGGGCCACCTCGAGCCCGATGGAGCCGAGGCCGAGGATGCCCATCGTCGACCCGAGCAGCCCTCGCGCGTCGCCGTACTTCTTCTTCTCCCAGCGCCCCGCCCGCAGGTCGACGGTGCCGTCGACGATCCGCCGGTCGACGGCGAGCAGGAGGCCCATGGTCAGCTCGGCGACCGCTGCGGCGTTCCTGCCGGGCAGGTTGGCGACCAGGACCCCGCGGGCCGCGGCCGCTCCCGTGTCGATCGTGTTCGTGCCGGCACCGGCACGGATCACCAGTGCCAGCTTGTCGGCGACCTCGAACACGTCGCGGCCGACCTTGGTGCTGCGCACGACCATCGCGTCGTACCCGCCGACGTTGTCGGCCAGGTCGGCCGCCTTGAGCTTGGGCTCGACGACGCAGGTGTGGCCGCGCGCCTCGAGCTCGGTGATGGTCGATCCCACGACGGAATCGGCGAAAAGGACGCGCATTCCAACCCCTCCTTCACCCATGCCCGCCTCACGGTAGCCGCCATCGGGAGATTCAGTCGCCGGTCCGGGTCCATAGCTCCCCGGCGATGCCCTGCTCCTCGACGAAGATCTCGAGGGCGTGGGTGGTGCCGAACCGCCGCTCGATCGCGGGCAGCAGCTCGAGCACCGGCACCGCGAGCAGCTCGGCCAGCCGTCGGGTCTCCGGCACGCTGAGGGTGCGCTCGAACTCGTACTCGGTGTCACCGAGGTCGTGGCCCTCGACGACCAGCCGATGGTCGATGGTGAGGTGCACCGTGCGGCGCATGAAGCCGTCCGCGGTGTCGATCTCGGTCAGCGTCAGGCTGGAGCGCGGCTCGTCGACGTTGCTCATGAGGGGGCGGCGATGCCGTCGTACATCACCCGGCGGATGGCCTCGCTCAGTGCGCGGGCGTCGAGGTCGGGGTTGTTGAGGGAGGCGATGGTCGAGCCGAGGATCATCCCGTTGATGGCGCGGGCGGTGTTGGCGACGTCGAGGTCGGAGTGGAGGTAGCCGAGCTCGACCCCGTGCGCGAGGTAGGCGGCGGTGAGCTCGGCCGCCAGGTCGAAGAAGCCGAGGACCCGGTCGGCCATCGCCTTGTCGATGCCGGGGGCGTCGACGAGCAGCATGCGGGGGACCCGCGGGTCCTCGGTGAGGATCCGGCCGAGGGAGTCGCCGATCCGGGCGGTCTGCTCGCGGTACTCGTCGAGCGTGTGGACGGCATCGGGGGCGTTGTCGGCCGTCAGCGCGCCAAGTATGCGGTCGATCAGGTCGGTGATGACGTGCTCGACGATGTCGCGCTTGTTGTCGAAGTAGCGGTAGAACGTGCCGTGCCCGATGCCCAGGCGCGCGGCGATGTCCGCGATGCCGGTGGCGTGGTAGCCCCGCTCGGCGAAGCAGTCGAACGCCGCGTCGATGATCTCGCGGCGCAGCTCGAGCTTCTTCCGCTCCGCGCGGGTCAGGCCCTCGGTGTCGGACGTCACGACCGTGAGTGTATTGCCGCCGTTCCGGAAATGACATACGGTTCCGAAACTGACATTCAGTTCCAAGGAGGCGGATGCGGTGCCGGAGACGACGCAGTACGACGCGGTCATCGTGGGGGCCGGTTTCGGGGGGATGGGTGCCGCGATCCAGCTCAAGCGGCTCGGTCACGACAACCTGCTGATCCTCGAGCGGGAGTCCGACCTCGGCGGCACCTGGCACGTGAATCGCTACCCGGGCCTCGCCGTGGACATCCCGTCCTCCACGTACTCCTACTCCTTCGAGCCGAACCCGTTCTGGTCGCGGCTCTTCGCGCCCGGCGAGGAGCTGAAGAGGTACGCCGTGCACGTGGCCGACAAGTACGACCTGCGCCGCCTGATGCGCTTCGACACGGTCGTGAACGGCGCCGTGTGGGACGAGGGGCAGCAGCACTGGACGATCGGGATCGACGGTGGCGAGCGGGTCACCGCGACGTACCTGCTGACGGCGACCGGGTTCCTCTCGCAGCCGAAGATGCCCGACATCGAGGGGATCGAGCGGTTCGCCGGCAAGGTCATCCACACCACGGCGTGGGACGACGACTACGACCTGAGCGGCAAGCGGGCAGCGGTGATCGGGACCGGTGCCACCGCGGTCCAGCTGATCCCCGAGATCGCGAAGGTGGTCTCCGACCTCACGGTCTACCAACGCACGCCGATCTGGGTGAGCCCCAAGCCCGACTACGCCGTGCCGGACGCGATGCAGAAGGCGTTCGCCGCCGCGCCGCTGACCCAGCGCGCCGTCCGCCTTGTCGGTACGTCGATCCTCGAGGGGATGATGGTCTCCGGAGTGCTGCACTACAAGACGCTGCCGCTGTTCAACCGGCTCGCCGAGCGGTGGTGCCGGGCCCACCTCCGACGCCAGGTGCGCGATCCCGAGCTGCGCCGGAAGCTCACGCCCGACTACTCCTTCGGCTGCAAGCGGCCGACATTCTCGAACGACTACTTTCCGACGTTCACCCGGCCGGACGTCCACCTGGAGACCGGCACCATCGCGAGCGTCGACGAGAGCGGCATCGTCACCGCCGACGGCGAGCGCACCGAGATCGACGTGCTTGTCCTGGCCACCGGCTTCAACCTGTGGGACGCCAACTTCCCGGCCATCGAGATCATCGGTCGCGAGGGAAAGAACCTCGGCAAGTGGTGGCGCGAGAACCGCTTCCAGGCCTACGAGGGTGTGGCGGTGCCCGGGTTCCCCAACCTGGTCTCGCTGAACAGTCCGTACTCCTACAGCGGCCTCTCCTACTTCACCACCATCGAGTGCCAGATGAAGCACATGGAACGGCTGTTCACCGCGATGCACGAGCGCGGGGCGTCCCGCTTCGAGGTCACCGAGCAGGCCAACGAGGCGTTCCTGGACCGGATGACCGACAAGGTCGGGTCGTCGGTGTTCGCGCTCGGCCAGTGCGCGACCGCGAACAGCTACTACTTCAACCAGCACGGCGAGGCGACCCTGCTCCGGCCGACGTCGACGGTCGCGGCGCACCGCGAGGCGGTCCGCTTCCCGCTGGACGACTACTCCTATGCCTGAGTCCCGCTACCCGGCCATCGACCTCGACGGCGCCCTCGTGGCGATCACCGGCGGCGCCCAGGGCATCGGTAGGGCGACGGCCGAGGCGTTCGCCGGGCGCGGCGCCCGGGTGGCCATCGGCGACCTCGACCTCGGCCTCGCCCGGCAGGCGGCCGCCTCGGTCGGTGGCAGCGCGCACCGGCTCGACGTCAGCGACCGGGAGTCCTTCCGCACCTTCCTCGACGAGGCGTCGGCCGCCCACGGCGAGCTCGCCGTGCTGGTCAACAACGCCGGCGTGATGCCGAACGGCGGGTTCCTCGAGCTCGACGAGGACCTGGACCGGCTGACGATGGAGGTCAACGTGTTCGGTGTCGTGCACGGGATGCGCCTGGCGCTCCCCGGCATGCTCGAGCGCGGGCGCGGCCACGTCGTCAACGTCGCCTCGCTGGCCGGGAAGTTCCCGGTCCCGGGCCTGGCCATCTACAACGCGAGCAAGTACGCCGTCGTCGGGCTCACCGCAGCGACCCGTCGCGAGTACGCCGACCGGGGCGTCAGCATCACCGCCATACTCCCGTCGGCGGTCGACACCGCACTGGCGTCCGGGCTCGACATGCGGCCGATCCCCAAGGTGCAGCCGGAGGACGTCGCCAGGGCGGTGGCCGGGTCGGTTGCCAGCCGCAAGGCCGAGATCGCCGTTCCCGGCTACGTCGGTGGGCTCGCCGCGGCCGCCGCGATCACGCCCGAGCCGGTGCTGTCGCGCATCCGGCGGTTGGTGCGCGACGACCGCGCGCTCCGGCCGGACTCGGAGGAGCGGGTCGCCTACCGGGAACGGTTGGCGTCGGCCCGCAAGGGCTGATCAAGGCGCGAGGGGATCCGGCGCAGCACCATCGCGAGGGCGCAGCAGACGAGCAC
>DASTDJ010000271.1:0-26237 GCA_035710425.1 Nocardioides sp. | reverse complement strand
GCGCTGCGCGGCGGGATGTAGACCTTCTGGCAGGTGGGGCAGCGCTGGCCCATGATCCGGCCCTCGTTGAGCCCCCGGTAGAACAGCGACTCCTCGGGCGACGCGGCGTAGTTGTAGTCGAGGGAGACCGGGATGACGACGCCGGTGACGTCCTCTTCGGACGCTGGTCGAGGTGCGAGCTTGCGAGCCTCGAAACCATCGTCCGCCTCGCCCGGGGCGAGCGGCTCGAAGCACGCGATGTCGGTGATGCTGCCGGTGCGCTCGGCCGCCCAGCGCACGCGCACCCGCATGCCGGTGGCGACGTCGGCCGGGGAGGCGACGTCGAGCGCGTGGAGGAGCGGCTTGTCGGCCCCGTCCAAGGTGACGAGTGCGAACGCGAACGGACGGTCGAACGGCTGTGCCTTCACCGGCTCGGGGACCCACGACCAGGACGTGACCGTGCCGACCGTAGACACCTCGACGAACTCGGTGGTCGCCTCGTGTGTGACCGGGTCGAACTCGAGGGGTGGCACCACGACGTCGCCGGCCGAGGTCCGGCCACCGATCACCACGCCGTCACGGAGACCGGAAAGGAAGCGACCGACCACCGGGCCGGTTGATCGCGTGTAGTCGAACGCCACCGTCACCGGTGCCTGCAAGGTACGGCTCATGAGGCAATACTAGAACACGTTCTAGAATTCCGGGCAAGCGTCTGGGAGGCTGAGCACCATGAAACTTGGACTTCAGCTGGGCTACTGGGGAGCCGGTCCGCCGTCCGGTACGGCGGAGCTGGTGGCGGCCGCGGAGGACGCCGGGTTCGACGCGATCTTCACCGCCGAGGCCTGGGGCTCGGACGCCTTCACGCCGCTTGCCTGGTGGGGTCGCGAGACCTCGCGGGTGCGGCTCGGCACGTCGATCGTGCAGATGTCCGGACGCTCCCCGACGTCGATCGCGATGCACGCGCTGACCCTCGACCACCTCACCGGCGGCCGGGTCGTGCTCGGCATGGGCGTCAGCGGACCACAGGTCGTCGAGGGCTGGTACGGCCAGCCGTTCGCCAGGCCGCTCGCCCGCACGCGCGAGGTGGTCGACATCATCCGCCAGGTGCTCGCCCGCGAGGCTCCGGTGACCAACGAGGGTCCGCACTACCCGCTTCCCTACACGGGCGAGGGATCGGTCGGGTTGGGCAAGCCGCTGAAGGCGATCGTGCACCCGCTGCGGCCCGACATCCCGATCTGGCTCGGCGCCGAAGGGCCCAAGAACGTCGCGCAGACCGCCGAGATCGCAGACGGCTGGATCCCGATCTTCTACACCCCGAAGAGCGCCGGCATGTACCAGCCTTGGCTCGACGAGGGCTTCGCCCGGCCGGGGGCGCGCCGTACCCGTGCCGACTTCGAGATCGCGGCGACCTGCCACCTCGAGATCACCGACGACAAGCAGCGGGTGATCGAGGCGATGAAGCCCTACGTGTCGCTCTACATGGGCGGCATGGGCGCCAAGGAGCAGAACTTCCACAAGCAGGTCTTCGAGCGGATGGGATATGCCGAGCTCGCCGACCAGGTGCAGAAGCTCTACCTGTCGGGCGAGAAGGACCGGGCGACCGCGCTGATCCCCGACGAGCTCGTCGACGACATGCACATCATCGGAAGCGAGTCGGAGGTCAAGGAGCGGGTGACGCAGTGGGAGGAGACCGGGGTGTCGACCCTCCTGCTCAGCCTGGGTTCCGCCGAGGAGGTACGCCGGATCGCGGAGGTGCTGGCCTGACGGCGCTCATCAGGACTCCGAGTCGTCTCCCGGGTTCCCGTTGTTGGCGAGCCAGCGGGTCTCCGCCGGGGTCGGGTCAACGTTGCCGGCGGAGTCCACGGCGCTGACGGCGAAGGTGTGCCATCCCGGCTTCAGGTCGGAGTAGTGCGTCGGCGAGTCGCACGGCTTGAAGGCCCCGCCGTCGAGGCTGCAGTTGAAGGACGTGGCCTCGTCGGCGCCGAGCCGGAACAGCGCTGCGTCGGACTCGGGGAACTCCTCGGACAGGCTGGTGTTCGGGGCCTTGTAGTCCGGTACGACCTTGGCGCCGTTCGGGCTCGGCTCCGAGGGGCTCACCGAGGGAGGCGGGGCGTCGGTGCTCGCCGATGCCGTCACCTCGGCCGGATCCGGGCTGGAGGGCGGGTCGCCCCTGCTCGTGGTGGGCGGTGTCCTCGGCTGGGACGACGGTGGTGCATCCGGGGTCGAGGTGCCCTCGTCATGGGGCTCGGGCGCTCCGGTGGCGGGGTCCTCACCCTCGGTGTCGGGGCGGCCCGGATCCACAGCCGACTCGCTCGGCCCGCTCGACGGATCGCGCGTCACCGACGCGAGCGCCACCGAGCCGCCGACCACCAGGCACATCGCCACCGCCAGGGCCGCCACGGCCCGGACAGGGACATGCTCGGCTGCACGTTCGAGCCGGTAGGCAACGGCTCGCGGAAGGCGATGCCAGAGGTCATCGAGTGGTCCCGAGGCCTTGTGTCGCATTGCAGAGCTCTCCCGAGTAGTACACGGGGAGCACCTCCGAGGTCGGTCCCTCGGCCGTTTCGAACACGAAGTCGGTCACGCTAGCACCGGTGCGCGCCGCCGTTCGCATCCGTCATCCCGACACGCGGACCTGGACGGCCATCGAGCCACCGGGCGAGTAGGTCAGCAGGGGCCCATCTGCATGCGGACGACGCTCCCGGCCTCGGAGGAACGGATCGCCACCAGGTCGCAGAGCTGGTGGATGAGCCACAGGCCGCGACCGTGCGCCGCGTCCCAGGCGGCCGGGAACCGCCCGGCCAACGGATCCCGGATCCGGCCCTCGTCGTGCACCTCGCAGACGACCCGGTCGTCGTCGAGCCACTGCCGCAGCTCGCCGTGGCCGCCGGCGTGACACAGGGAGTTCGTGGCGGCCTCGCTGACCGCCAGGGCCAGGTCGGCGGCGCGTTGCGGGTCCAGCCCGGCGGTGAGGGCGGCGTCGCTGACCCACCGGCGTACGTCGGTGAGGTGGTGCTCGGCGAGGTCCAGCACTTCCACGTGGCCGGTCGGCTCCACGAGGGTCCCGGCGTACGGCGCGACGCGGGCGTCGTACTGCCCGCTCGGGCTCGTCTCGCCGTCCTGGACCAGCTGCGGGTGGCTGTGGCAGGCCCCGGCGAGGACGTGCTCATCGAGGTGGGTGCGGTCGTAGGGGCACATCAGGACGAAGTCGGTCCGGTCGGCGAACGCCAGGTTGAGCAGCTCCTCGTGACGCTGGCACTCGGCGATCTCGTCGGGCCGACGGCCCGGCCAGATCGGCTCGCCGATGCCGCGCAGCGGTTGGTCGGCCGGCAGCTCGTCGACGAAGTCCGCCCACGCGGAGATCAGCCGGCCCGGGTTGCGACCGACATCGGTCATGTCCACGAACCTGACGCTGTCCCTCGAGCCGGGAAGTGCGGCGCGCATCGCGTCCGCCTTGGCCGGCGCCACGGCCACCAGGGCCGGCTCGGCGGCATCGATCCCCGCACGCAGGAACGCCACCGTGTCCGCCAGGAACCCAGAGAGGTCGTCGTAGAAGACCGCTTCGTGGGCGAAGGGGGCGCCGCTCGCCGTCACACCGTCACCCCCAGCAGGTCGGCGAGCCGGTGGAGGCTCGGGGGTCCGCCGCGGATCGTGAGCTCGAAGCCTTGCGCGCGCATCGCCTCGGCGTACTCGTGCAGGGCCTGCACGCCGGTGTGCTCGATGAAGGTCAGGTCGTCGAGGTCGAGGACCCGGTCTACGGGTGAGCCGCTGCTCGCCCGGAGCAGGTGGCGCAGCGTGTTGCTGGAGAACGCGTCCACCTCGCCCGTGAGGGCCAGGGCGTCGGACCGACCGTAGAGCCGGAAGGGGACCAGCTCGTCGAGACGGCTGTCCACCACGGGGTGGGCGCTCGCGATGGCCGCGAGGCCTTCGGAAGGGACGCCCTTGCGCTCGAAGCAGCAGAGTGCCGCCAGCGTGGCGTCGGCCATCAGCCGGTCGGCATAGCTCTCCCACCGGGCCTGACCGGGCCAGGCCCCGTCCGGGCTGGCGAGGGACGTCACCTCGGCCAGGACGCGGAGACCGGTGAACCCACCCTGGTGCGCCCGGGCCGCCGCCTCGGCGTACGCCGTCCACTGGTCGGCGTTGGGCATCCGCTCGCCGCCGGGATAGACGGCCTCGAAGGGCGCGATGCTCAGGGTCCCGTCTGCGACCATCGCGCTGAGCGGCTCCTCCGAGCGGACGACCTCCTCGGCCTCGGGTCCACCGACGAACATCAGCGCCTGCCCGAGCTCGAGCCCCTCGTTCAGGAAGGCAACGGCCGCGTCGCGGAAGTCGCCTGCGAGATCGTCGTAGCTCCAGCAGGCGTGACCGTTCAACCCGATGTTCCCTGGGGAGTCGACCAGACCCTGACACCGCACGTTGCGCAATGTACGCCGAGCTTTACCGAGAGGGGTAGGTTCCGGCGCCCCGGTGGGCGTAGCGTCCCCCAACTAGGGGATGAGGGAGAGTCTTCCGTCCGTCGAGGATGCGGGTGGGGGATCACCATCGGCGTTGGGAGCACGTCATGCGGATCAGCAACCGAGACAAGGGCGTGCCGGCGGTAGCCGCCGGACTGCTCGTTGCCGGACTTCTCTCCGGCGTCACCGTGGACTCGGCGACGGCCTCCGGGCAAGGGGGGCCGGCGCCTGCGACGAAGCATCCCGACCGTCCGACGCGCGTGGTGCAGATCGTGCTCGACCAGCTCCGGCCGGAGTTCATCGACGCGTTCGACATGAAGAACGTGAAGCGGCTGATCCGCAACGGGGCGTCGTACCCCAACGCCTACCTCGGCCACATGGCCTCGGAGACCGTCATCTCTCACAACGTGATGACGAGCGGCATGCTGCCGAAGCACATGGGCTGGTCCGACGAGTGGTATCCCGACGACGAGAACCTCCTGACTCCCGAGGACGACCGCTTCGTCACCGGATCGATGAGCTTCGGGCAGTTCGACACGCTGATCAACGACAAGGGCTATCCGAAGCTGACCGACTACCTGCACGCGAAGTTCCCCGGCACGATCGTCGCCGCGATCGGGGAGAAGAACTACGCCGTGCACACGATGGGCGGACCCAACGCCGACATGCGGATCACGTTCGGCAGCCGCAACGCGGACTGCGACGACGTCCCGAACGAGCCCACCGACCTCACCTGGCGCGGCCCTGCCGGTGACGGTGTGCCGACGTACATCTCCGACCCCGTGTGCGGCCGCTACTACGTCGACGCCGACCGCACCCTCCTCGACTACGGGACCCTCGAGACCTCGCCGGCCTGGATGTACCCCGTGGAGGGCAACCGCGACGTGCCGGGCTTCGACCCGGAGCACCAGGGCGGTGACGTCTGGGTCACCGACGTGGCGTTCGACGTGATGGACAACGAGGACTGGAGCGGCCTGCTGCTGACGTACGGCGGCATCGACAAGGCCGGGCACATGTGGGGTGGCCTGAACGACAGGCCGCCGTACGACGGCGGAGACCCGCACGTGCACATGGCCGAGCTCGCCCGGATCGCCGACGAGCAGGTGGGGCGAGTGGTGAAGAAGCTGAAGGTCGACGGGCTGCTCGACGAGACGCTGATCGTGCTCACGACCGACCACGGGCAGCAGACCAGCAAGCACTTCTTCGGCACCGACGGGGTCGGGCGCGGCAACTTCAACTGGTACTACGGCCAGGACGCCGACGAGACCTACCTGAGCCCGCAGCCGGAGATCCAGCGACTGGTCGACGAGACCGGCAACGTCGAGATGAGCATGCAGGACTCCGCGATCCGCACCTGGCTGCTCGACGACTCCTGGTCGGCCAAGAAGCAGGCCGCCAAGGTGATGGCGACCCTGGCCGGGGTCCGGGCGACCTACGTGCTCAAGGGCGATCGCTACCAGCTGGTCTGGAACGCCCACCGGTCGAGGTGGACGTCGTCCGAGTGGAGGTGGTGGCGCAGGCACGGCCAGGAGATCGTCGACACGGCCGCCGCCGACTACGGCCCGGACGTGATCGGGCTGCTGCGGGACAACGCGAGCTACGGCGTGGCCGGTGACCACGGCGGCGCGCAGGAGAAGGTGCAGCGGATCCCGATCATCTTCTCCGGGCCGGGTGTGAAGGACGGTGCCCGGCCGAGAACCGCGCTGCGGTCGGTCGACATCATGCCGACGGTGCTGCGCGCCCTCGGCATCCCCGAGACGCACTGGACGGACGGGAGGGCCTACCGGCTGCCCTGATCAGCCGGGCGTTCAGCCGGGCGTGCTGCGTCGGTCATGGTTCCCAGCATGCGCCGCCGTCGTTGCCCCAACCTAGAACACGTTCTAGTCTGAGGCTCGTGAGCGACACAGACATGCGCACCGGCACCCACAACGGCAACCTGATGGTGGCCGCGCTGAAGCGCCACCGGGAGCGGCCGGTCATGCACCTCGGTGACGTCACGCTCACCGGCGGGCAGGTCGCCGAGCGGATCAGCCAGTACGTGCAGGCGTTCGAGGCGCTGGGCGCGGGCGCCGGCACGTCCGCCGCGCTGCTCGCGCTCAACCGGCCCGAGGTGCTGTTCATCCTGGGCGCGGGGCAGACGCAGGGCTACCGGCGTACCTCCCTGCATCCGCTGGGCTCCGCCGACGACCACGCCTACGTGATCAACGACGCGGGGATCACCGCGCTGGTCATCGACCCGGCGTTCACGGAACGTGCGCTGGCGCTGCTCGAGAAGTGCCCCCGGCTCACCCAGGTGCTCACCATCGGCCCGGTGCCCGAGCAGCTGGCCGGCGTGGGCAAGGACCTGGTCGCGGCGGCCGCCGCGTTCGACCCGCAGGAGCTCACTGCGAAGGTGCTGCCGCCGGACCACATCGTCTCGATCACCTACACCGGCGGCACCACCGGCAAGCCGAAGGGCGTGATCGGCACCGCCCAGGCGATGGCCACGATGAGCCAGATCCAGCTCGCCGAGTGGGACTGGCCGGAGAACCCCAGGTTCCTGATGTGTACGCCGCTCTCGCACGCCGGCGCGGCGTTCTTCGTGCCGACCGTCATCAAGGGCGGCGAGCTGCACGTGCTCGCGAAGTTCGACCCGGCCGAGGTGCTGCGCACCATCGAGGAGCAGCGGATCACGGCCACCATGCTGGTGCCCTCGATGCTCTACGCACTGATGGACCATCCCGACTCGCGCACCCGCGACCTCAGCTCGCTCGAGACCGTCTACTACGGCGCCTCGGCCATCAACCCGGTGCGGCTCCAGGAGGCGATCGACCGCTTCGGCCCGATCTTCGCGCAGTACTACGGGCAGTCCGAGGCGCCGATGGTGATCACCTACCTGCCCAAGGCCGACCACGACGCGAAGCGGCTGTCGTCGTGCGGCCGGCCGTCGGCGTTCCTCCGCACCGCCCTGCTCGGCGAGGACGGACAGCCGGTGCCGGTCGGCGAGCCGGGGGAGATCTGTGTGTCCGGCTCGCTGCTGGCCGGGGGCTACTGGAACCTTCCGGACGAGACCGCTGAGACGTTCCGCGACGGCTGGATGCACACCGGCGACGTTGCCCGCGAGGACGAGGACGGCTTCTGGTTCATCGTCGACCGGACCAAGGACATGATCGTCACCGGCGGCTTCAACGTGTTCCCGCGCGAGGTCGAGGACGTCGTCGCGGAGCATCCCGCTGTTGCCCAGGTCGGCGTGATCGGCACCCCGCACGAGAAGTTCGGCGAGGCGGTGACCGCGATCGTGGTGCTGCGCGACGGCCACGAGCTCACCGACGAGGTGGTCGCCGAGATCCAGCAGACGGTCAAGGAGCGCAAGGGCTCGGTGCAGGTGCCGAAGGAGATCATCGCCACCGACGCGCTGCCGCTCACCGGGCTGGGCAAGCCGGACAAGAAGGCCCTACGCGCGCAGTACTGGACGGGCGAGCGAGCGGTTGGCTAGCCACTACGCCGAGCTCAGCCGGGCCGAGCTCGCCGTGCTCGTGCCCGAGCTGCTGCTGATCGGGCACCTGATCGACCGCTCCGGGATGGCCTGGTGCATCGAGGCGCTCGGCCGTGAGGGGATGGCGGAGGTGGCCATCGACGAGTGGATGGCGGCGTCGCCGATCTACACACCGCGGATGCAGAAGGCGCTCGGCTACCAGGGCGACGACGTCGTCACGATCTTCAAGGGCCTGCAGCTCGACATCGGGGCCCCGCCGCAGTTCATGGACTTCCGCTACACGGTGCACGACCGGTGGCGCGGCGAGTTCCACCTCGACCACTGCGGCGCGCTGATGGACGTCGAGCCGATGGGGGAGGACTACGTCGTCTCGATGTGCCACGACATCGAGGACCCGACCTTCGACGCCACCGCCGTCGCGACCAACGCGAAGGCGCAGATCCGGCCCATCCACCGGCCGCCGCGCACTCCTTCCGACCGGCACCCGCACTGCGCGTGGACAGTGACGATCGACGACTCACACGAGCCCGTCACCGACTCCGAGGGCTGCCGCGAGGTACGCCGGTCGGTCGCCGCGGGGGTCGAGCTGGACCCGATCGACCCCGCCGACGACGGTGCCGCCGACTACGCCGGGCCGCTGCTCTCCGACGTCGACTTCGCTGCGTTCTCGCAGTCAGCGCTGGTGCGGGTGGCCGACGAGGTGTGCCTGCAGATGCACCTGCTCGACCTCGGCTTCAGGTTCGGCCTTCGGCGCCGGCTGCCTGCCGAGGACGTCGAACGGATCGCGCGCCGGCAGCTCATCGGCATCGCCGGGCTGGCCGCCGACCGGCTCCGGGCGGCGCTGGACATCCCGCGCACCGATGCCGGCAACGAGCGGGTCCTGACCCTGCACCCGCTGTTCAACCCGCGCGCCTACGTCGAGGCCGGCGGTGCGGCCGACGGCGGGTGGCTGTCGATCGCCGACGACCCCGCCGTCGTAGACGCGATCACGAACCTCGACCGCGCCGCCGAGCCCGAGGAGGTGCAGGTGACCCGGCTGAGCACCGGCGCCGGCTTCGCGTTCTCGCCGCGCAGATCGCTCCCGATCACGCCGTTGTAGCCGGGGTACCGGCACCGCATGCCCCTCCGGAACGGCGAGCACGGCTACGGCCTGGTCACCAAGACCGTTCACTGGGGGAGCTTGGCACTGATGGCGGTCCAGTTCACGGTCGGCTACACGATGGACGCGGATGCGGGGACCGACGCTGCCGACGATCGACTGGACGCACGCGAGGACCGGTGTGAGTCGGAGAACGACGCGGCAGAGGAGCGCTGCGACGACGCGGTCGACCGGCAGGAGGACGCGCTCGAGGACGAGGAGTACTCCGTGTTCGACGGCAGCTTCGACGCCCTCGACCTGCACGTCGTCCTCGGGCTGACGATCCTGGCGCTCGCGGTGCTCCGCACGTTGTGGCGGATCGGTACGCCGCTGCCGCCCTGGGCCGAGCGGCTCACGCCGCTCGACCGGCGGCTTGCGCACGCCACCGAGGTCGCCCTGATCACGACGCAGTACGTGCTCCCACTCAGCGGGCTGTGGCTGGTCCTCTCGAACGACGACTCGATGCTGCCGCTGCACGTCGTGGGACACGTCACCTTCTTCGTGGCCCTCGCGGTCCACGTCGGCCTGGTGCTGCGCCGCGGGCTGCTGACCCGGATGCTCTAGCGGCCCGTGAACTGTGGGGCGCGCTTCTCGGCGAATGCCCGCGGCCCCTCCTTGGCGTCGTCGGACGCGAAGACCGCCGCGCCCACCCGCGCGTCGTCCTTCCAGCACTCGTCCTCATGCTTGCCCTCCGAGTCGCGCATCGTCTTGAGGATCGCCTGCACGGCCAGCGGGCCGTTGGCGGCGATCAGGTCGGCCAGCTCGTGCGCCTTCGCCAGCGCCTCCCCGTCGGGTACGACGTGCCCGATCAGGCCGAGCTCCTTCGCCTCGGGGGCCAGGATGTGGCGGCCGGTGAGCAGCAGGTCGGCGGCCACGGTGTAGGGGATCTGGCGGACCAGCCGCACCGCGGAGCCGCCCATCGGGTAGAGGCTCCAGCGCGCCTCCGAGATGCCGAACCTGGCGGACTCGCCTGCGACCCGGAGGTCGGTGCCCTGGAGGATCTCGGTGCCGCCCGCGATCGCCGGGCCCTCTACAGCGGCGATCAGCGGCTTGGTCAGCCGGAACCCCTTGAGCAGCCCCTTGATCACCGACGGGTCGTACTCGCCGGACTCGAAGCTCTCCGAGGGCGGACGCTTCGACATGGACTTCAGGTCCGCGCCCGCGCAGAAGTAGCCGCCGGCGCCGGTGAGGATGCACACCCGGATCGAGTCGTCGGTGTTCACCCGGTCCCAGGCGTCGCTCATGATCGCGAGCATCTCCCCGGAGAGGGCGTTGCGGGCCTCGGGGCGGTTCATGGTGACCACCAGGGTGTGGCCGACCTGCTCCACGAGGCAGTGCGGTGCGGAGACGTCGTCGCTGCTCATGGTGCAGACGCTAGCGAAAAACGAGAACGTGTTCTAGTCTCGGGCCGTGGCCCTGAACATCGCCGACCTCTTCGAGCACGCCGTCGACGCCGTCCCGGACAACCCCGCCGTGAAGGTGGGTGACCGCACGGTGACCTACGCCGAGCTCGAGGCCGACGCCAACCGGCTCGCCCACTTCCTCACCTCGCGCGGGGTGGGACCGGGCGACCACGTCGGCATCTACGCCAAGAACAGCATCGAGCACGTCGTCGCCGTGCTGGCGGTGGTGAAGATCCGTGCGGTCAACATCAACGTCAACTACCGCTACGTCGAGGGCGAGCTCGACTACCTGTTCGACAACGCCGACGTCGTGGCGCTGATCCACGAGCGTCCCTACGCGCCGCTGGTCGCGAAGTGCTTCCCCAAGCACGACCAGCTCCGGACGGTCGTGGTGATGCCGGACGCGATCGACGCCGACGACGAGTCCGATGTCACGGCGTACGACGGGGTGCTGTGGGAGGAGGCCCTGGGCGCGCACGGCGACGAGCGCGACTTCGGGGAGCGCAGCAACGACGACCTGCACATCATCTACACCGGAGGCACCACCGGTTTCCCCAAGGGAGTGATGTGGCGGCACGAGGACTTCTGGCGGGTCCTGGGTGGGGGGATCGACTTCTACACCGGCGAGCCGCTGGAGGAGTACGACCAGTCCAAGCAGGCCAGTGACCCGCGGATGGTCACGTTCCCGCTCAGCCCGCTCATGCACGGTGGCGCCCAGGCCGGCCTGCTGATGCACCTGTTCGCGGGGCACCTCACGATCCTCGAGCCGAAGTTCGACCCGGTGCGCACCTGGGAGATCATCGAGGGCGACAAGGTCCAGCTGATCTTCATGACCGGCGATGCGATGGCCCGGCCGCTGATCGAGGAGTTCGAGCGCAAGGCGGCCACCGGCACGCCGTACGACGGATCCAGCCTGTTCGCGATCTCCAGCAGCGCCGCAATCTTCAGCCCGCCGGTGAAGGAGCGCTGGATGGCGGCGTTTCCCAACAGCGTCTTCACCGACTCCGTGGGTGCGTCCGAGACCGGGTTCCAGGGCATGGGCATGCAGGACAAGGACCACATCAGCAGCGACGGCCCGGTCGTCGGGCTGGGGCCCAGCAGCGTGGTCCTCGACGACGACAACAACGTGCTCGACATGGCCACGAACGTCGGCAAGACCGGCCGGCTGGGCCGCGCCGGCTCCGTGCCGATGGGCTACTACAAGGACCCGGAGAAGTCGGCGAAGACGTTCCTGGAGATCGACGGCCAGCGCTACTCCGTGCCCGGAGACTTCGCGCGGATCGAGCCCGACAACAAGGTGACCCTGCTCGGCCGCGGGTCCAACTGCGTCAACACCGGCGGGGAGAAGGTCTACCCCGAAGAGGTCGAGATGGCGATCAAGGCGCACCCGGCCGTCTACGACTGCCTGGTCGTGGGGCTCCCCGACGAGAAGTACGGGCAGGCCGTCGCCGCCGTCGTCCAGTGCCGGGAGGGCGAGACCGTCGAGCTCGAGGAGCTGCGGGAGTTCCTGCGCGCGTCGCTGTCCGGCTACAAGCTGCCGCGGGCGCTCACGCTGGTGCCCGAGATCCCGCGCAACGCGACCGGGAAGGCGCAGTACCCGCGCGCCAAGGAGATGGCGCTTGCGGGCCAGCCGAGCCAGAGCGGGGCGGGGGCGCCGGCCTGATGCACACCTCGCTGTGTGACGAGTTCGGGATCAAGTACCCGATCTTCGCGTTCACGCCGTCGGAGCACGTGGCGGCCGCGGTGTCCCGCGCCGGTGGGCTCGGCGTGCTCGGTTGTGTCCGGTTCAACGAGGCCGACGAGCTCGAGAGCGCGCTGTCGTGGCTCGACGACAACACCGACGGCAAGCCCTACGGCGTCGACATCGTGATGCCGATGAAGATCCCCACCGAGGGCACCCAGGTCGACCTGCAGGCGATGATCCCCGAGGAGCACGTCTCGTTCGTCGAGCGGACCCTCCAGAAGCTCGGCGTACCGCCGCTGCCCGAAGGCGAGGGCCGCGACGCCGTCCTGGGCTGGTTGCACTCGGTGGCCCGCTCGCACCTCGACGTGGCGCTCAACCACCGGCCGGTCCTGATCGCGAACGCCCTCGGCTCACCGCCCAAGGACGTCATCGACACCTGTCACGAGCACGGCATCAAGGTCGCCGCCCTCGCCGGCGCCGCCAAGCATGCGATGAGCCACGTCGACAACGGCGTGGACATCATCGTGGCCCAGGGCTTCGAGGCCGGCGGGCACACCGGCGAGGTCACCAGCATGGTGCTGACCCCCGAGATCGTGGACGCGGTCGGCCCCGACGTGCCCGTGCTCGGCGCGGGCGGCATCGGCTCGGGCCGGCAGATCGCCGCCTCGCTCGCCATGGGCTCCCAGGGCGTGTGGACCGGGTCGATCTGGCTAGGGACCGAGGAGTACCAGCAGCTGCAGTCGAACGCCGGATGGACCACGGCCTTCACGCGGGCCACGTCGAGCGACACCGTCCGCACCCGGATCTACACCGGCAAGCCGGCCCGGCTGCTCAAGACGAAGTGGACCGAGGCCTGGGCCGAGGAGGACGCGCCGGCACCGCTGCCGATGCCGCTCCAGAACATCCTGGTCAGCGAGGCGCACAACCGGATCAACGCCTCCGGCGATCCCGACGTGATCTCGATGCCGATCGGGCAGATCGTCGGCCGGATGAACGACGTCCGTCCGGTCGCGGAGGTGATGGCCGACCTGGTCGCCGAGTTCGAGGGTGCCGTCAAGCGCCTCGGTGAGATCGCGGACTGACCCGGCGCCAGCCCAACAGAGTGATGGTTCGGGGTGCTCCCCAGTAGCTCGCGGCCTGCCTCGCGCCGGCTGGCCGTCGTCCCGGCCTCCTGCTGATGGCGGACTGCTCGATGATCCTGTCGGGCTTACGGGTCTTCGACATCCGCGACGTGAGCACTCGCGCGAGGTGGCCTACTTCAACAAGCCGGCGGTGAAGCAGAAGAAACTCACGGTCTTCGGCAGCGGCGCGCGATGACGTCACAGCCAGCCTGGGACCCGAGGAACGACTCGGTCTGGTACACCGACACCAACGCCGGCTGCTACGTCGTCCGGCTCACCAACGGCGTGCAGAAGCTGCTCCCCGGCAGGCGCTAGAAGCGGTACCCGAACTCCGCGATGTCGGCTGCGAACAGCTCCTCGATCCGATTGCGGGAGGCGACGGAGTAGTAGTGCCGGTACTTCGAGGGGTCGCGCTTGCCGCGGTTGTGGTGGTCGAGGGCGTCGGCCGACAGGCCGACGCGGGTCATCGCGTGGGTGACGTCCTCGGCGAGGGTCTCGGTCTTCCCGATGAAGTCGGCTCGGCGGCCGCGAGCCTTGAGGTAGCGGATCTGCGGACGGCGCAGCCGCGGGAGCTCCTCGGTCCCGCGCAGGATGAACTCCTCGAAGTCGGCGTACCCCGCGGCCTGCCGCCAGAAGACATTGCCCTTGCCGTCGAGGGACTCGCCGCGCCGGGCGTAGCGGCTGCGCCAGACGTCGATCATGTTCCACCACGAGACCATCCGGTCCCACGGGTCGCGGACGAAGCCGAAGATCCAGTAGTCGGAGAGCTCCGGCTCCTGGTCGAGGATCCGGCCCAGCGGCGCGTGCCGCTTGTCGATGGTGCGGATCTCCTCGTCGGGGAGCTCGGCCTTGAGCAGCTTGGTCACCGCGGACCCGCCGGTCTTCTGCACGTGCACGAAGACGAAGCGCCGGGAGTCGCAGATGATCACGGCCGGTGAGCCTACCGCTGGGCGGCGTAGGTCCGGCCGCGCGGCTCGCGCTCCCAGAGCACGCCCTCGCCCGGCGCGGGGCCCTCGGCCGCCAGCTCGCGCTTGAGCACCTTGTTGGTGGCGGTGCGGGGGAGCCGGGCAGCGACCCGGACGAAGCGAGGCCAGGCCTTGGGGGACAGGTCCGGCTGGGCGGCCAGGAACTCACCCAGCTCCTCCGGGCTCAGCGGGGCGGTGGTGACCAGCGCGGCCATCACCTGGTCGCCGACCTTCTCGTCGGGGACGGCGTACACCGCCGCCTCGGAGACGTCCGGGTGCCGGAGCAGGAGCCGTTCGATCGGCGCGGCCGCGAGGTTCTCGCCGTCGACGCGGAGCCAGTCGGCGGTGCGCCCGGCGAAGTAGACGAAGCCGTCGGCGTCGCGGTAGGCGAGGTCGCCGGACCAGTACATCCCGCCCCGCATCCGCTCCGCCTCCGCCTCGGGGTCGTTGTAGTAGCCCGCGAACGCGCCCGCGCCCTGGGTGTTCACCAGCTCGCCGGTGGCCTGCTCGGCGTTGAGCAGCCGGCCGTCCGGTCCGAACTCGGCGTCGGGGGTCTCCGCCATCGTGTCGGGGTCGAGCACCTTCACGCCGTCGAGCGGCCGGCCGAGGCTGCCCGGAGGCATCTCGGGGACCCGCTGCACGATCACGGCGTTCTCGGTGGAGGAGTAGGAGTCGACGACCACGCAGCCGAACCGGCGCCCGAACTCGGCGATGTCGCGCTCGTTTGCCTCGTTGCCGAAGACGAGGCGCAGCGGGTTGTCGGCGTCGTCGGGAAGCTCCGGTGTGGCCAGGACGTAGGCGAGCGGCTTGCCCACGTAGTTGGCGTACGTCGCGCCGTAACGGCGGACGTCGGCGAGGAAGCCCGAGGCGCTGAACCTTCGCGCCAGCGCGATCGTGGCGCCCGACGCGAGCGCCGGCCCCCAGCCCGCCATGATCGCGTTGGAGTGGAACATCGGCATCGACAGGTAGGCCACGTCGTCGGGCCCGAGGCCGAACCGCTCGGACAGGAACACGCCGGGGTACGCCACCTTCGTCTGCGTGACGTTGACCGCCTTGGGGTCGCCGGACGTGCCCGAGGTGAAGATCAGCATCATCAGCGTGTCCGGCCCGGCTCCGGCGTCCGGGACGTCCGCCCCCGCGTGAGAGGCGAGTAGGCCCGCCCACTCGGGGGAGTCCAGCCGGACGGCGGGGACGTCGGTGTCGGACAGCAGGTCGGCGTACGTCGCGTCGGTGAGCACCACCTGGGTGTCGGAACGGGCGATGTCGGCAGCGAGCGCGGTTCCGCGCCGGGTCGGGTTCAGGCCGACCAGCACCTCTCCGCCCAGCGCCGCCGCGCCGAGCAGGAACGAGAACTCGGGGGTGTTGTCGAGGAGCACCCCCACGTGCGGCGGTCGCCCCGCGGGCAGCACGTCGTGCAGGACCGCGCTGCGGACGACGGACTCACGGACGGCCTCGGCCCAGGACCAGCTGCGCTCCTCGAACAGCAGCCCGAGGCTCGCGTCGTCAGCCCGTGCGAGCAGCTGCTCGCGAACCGTCCCCGTCATGGTCGAGTCGGCTCGTCCTGGCGCCCCAGATGCGTCGAGTCGGCTTGGCCCGGCGCCCCAGATGCGTCGAGTCGGCCTTTCTTGGCGCTGAGAACGGCTCGACCCGCCTGCTGCGTGTGAGGATGCGCCGACTCGACGGGTGTGCGGGGTCATGATGCGCCGACTCGACGTTTGTATGGCGTCATGATGCGCCGACTCGCGCGGTCACGCCGGTTCGGCGGCGAGCGCGCGTCCGATCGTGAGGGCCTGCTCGGTGGCGCCGCCGAAGGAGAACTCGAAGCGCTTGGCGCTGGTGAAGTAGCGGTGCGCCTCGCCGTCGAGGTCGATGCCCACGCCGCCGTGGACGTGCACCGTGGTGTGCGCGAGCCGGTGGCCGGCGTCGGCGGCCCACAGCTTGGCGGTGGCCACCTCGACCTCCGCCGGGTGTCCCTCGGCCAGCCGGGCGACCGCCGCCCAGAGGGTGAGGCGCTGGCCGAGCACGTCGATGTAGCCGTCGGCCAGCCGCTGCGACACCGCCTGGAAGGTGCCGATCGGGCGGCCGAACTGCTCCCGCGTCTTCGCGTACGACGCGGTCAGCGACAGGGCTCCCTCGGTCACGCCGAGCTGCTCGGCCGCCGCACACACGGTGAGCAGCTCGCCGAGGCGGCGGGCCGCGGCACCGTCGGGAGCCCCGAGGGCCTGGGCCGGCGCGCCCGCGAGGTCGAGCCGGGCCACGGTGTCGCCGTCGCTGGTGCGCTGCGGAGCCAGCTCCACCCCCGGCTCGCCCGGCTCGATCAGGAACACGCCCACGCCGTCGTCGGTCGAGGCGGTCACCAGGAAGAGCTGGGCGGAGGTCCCGGCCCGGACGATGCTCTTGGAGCCGGACAGCTCCCAGCCCTCACCGACCGGGGTGGCCGTCACGGTCGGCCGCGCGGGGAGATGGGTGCGGTCCTCGGCCCCCGCCGCGGTGAGCACGTGCTCACCGGACGCGGCACCCGGCAGCCACTGCTCGGCGGTCTCGGGGCCGGCGACCTCGGCGAGCAGCATCGCCGCGGGACCGTGGACGGCGAGCGGCACCGGGGCCACGGTCCTGCCGACCTCGACCAGCACCCGGCTCAGCTCGATCAGCCCCAGCCCGGCCCCGCCGTACTCCTCGGGGACGGCCAGGGAGAGAAGACCGGCGCCGCCGAGCTCGCGCCAGAGGTCGCGGTCGAAGCGGTCGCCCGCCCTCTCGACCTCGGTCATCCGGGCGGCGGTCGCCTTGTCCGCGAGGATCTGCGCGGCCAGCGCCGCCGCCTCGTCCTGCTCGGGCGTGAAGGTGAAGTCCATGTCCGTCCGTGTCCTTGGTTATCGCTTGGCGGCCGGAAGGCCGAGGCCGACGTAGCCGATGATGTCGCGCTGGATCTCGTTGGTGCCGCCGCCGAACGTCATCACCAGCGAGGAGCGGTGGAACCGCTCGAGGCGACCCGAGAGCACCGCTCCGTCGGAGTCGCCGGTGACGCCGGCGTTGGGCCCGACGATCTCCATCAGGGTGCGGTAGATCTCGGTGTTGAGCTCGGAGCCGTAGATCTTGATCGCCGACGCCTCGGCGGGGGAGAGCGCCACGCCCGCGTCGGCGTCGGCGGCGAGCTTCCAGTTGAGCAGCGACAGCGCCTCGACCCGGGCGTGCGCCCGGCCGAGCGCGATCTGCACCCACTCGGTGTCGATCACCCGCTGCCCGTCGGGCGCCTTGGTCTGCTGCGCCCACTCGCGCACCAGCTTGAGCGAGTGGATCGTGGGCGCGGCCGAGGTGAGCGAGACCCGCTCGTGGTTGAGCTGGTTGGTCATCAGCGACCAGCCGCCGTTGAGCTCGCCGACGAGGTTGGTCGCCGGCACCCGCACGTCCTCGTAGTACGTCGCGCTGGTGCCGACACCGGCCACCGTGTGCACAGGGGTGTAGGACACGCCCGGCGCGTCCGCCGGCACCAGGATCATCGACAGGCCCTTGTGCCTCGGCAGGTCGGCGTCGGTCCGGCAGGCCAGCCAGATCCAGTCGGCGTACTGGATCAGCGACGTCCACATCTTCTGACCGTTGATCACCCACTCGTCGCCCTCGCGCACCGCGCGGGTCTTCAGCGACGCCAGGTCGGTGCCGGAGCCGGGCTCGGAGTAGCCGATCGAGAAGTGCAGCTCGCCAGCCAGGATCCGGGGGAGGAAGTACTCCTTCTGCTCGTCGCTGCCGAACCGCATGATCGTCGGCCCCACGGTGTTGAGCGTGAGGTAGGGGATCGGTACGCCGGCGACGGCGGCCGCGTCGGTGAAGATCAGCTGCTCGACCATCGAACGGGCCTGGCCGCCGTACTCCTTCGGCCAGCCGACGCCGAGCCAGCCGTCGGCACCGATCTGCCGGATGACCTCCTTGTAGACACCTGCCTCGCCGAACTCGCCGGTCGCGGACGCCAGCCCGGCCTTACGCTCGGGAGTCACGAGCTGGTCGAAGTACTCCTGAAGCTCCGCGCGCAGGGCGAGGTGCTCGGGATCGAGGGCAATGTGCATGCCGTCAGACTAGAACGTGTTCTCGTTTTCGGCTAGCCTCGACCAGTAGGCACTGGATCCCAGACTGGTCCGATGAGAGGTACGTCATGAGCGACACCCCAGGAAATGCGCGGGCCCTGGACCGGGGCACGCCGCCGACGCGGTTCGCGCGCGGGTGGCACTGCCTCGGCCTGGCGGACACCTTCCGGGACGGCACGCCGCACGCCATCGAGGCGTTCGGCAGCAAGCTCGTGGTCTGGCAGGACAGCAAGGGCGAGCTCAACGTCCTCGACGGCTACTGCCGGCACATGGGCGGCGACCTGACCCAGGGCTCGGTCAAGGGCGACGAGGTGGCCTGCCCGTTCCACGACTGGCGCTGGGGCGGCGACGGCAAGTGCAAGGCGATCCCGTACGCCCGACGGGTGCCGCTGCGCGCCCGCACCCAGAAGTACCCCACCCTCGTCCGCAACGACCAGCTGCTGGTGTGGCACGACCCCGAGGGCTCGGAGCCCGACATGGACGTCCTGCCGCCGGAGCTGCCAGGTGTCGGCACCGACGCCTACACCGACTGGGTGTGGGAGGTGGTGCCGATCGAGGGTTCCAACTGCCGCGAGCTCATCGACAACGTCGCCGACATGGCCCACTTCTACTACGTGCACCTGTCGTTCCCCACCAGCTTCCAGAACATCTTCGAGGGCCACCGGGCGACCCAGTTCATGGAGTCCAAGGGCCGGCCGGACGTGAGCGGCGGGTACGGCGCGCCGGAGCTGTTCCTGAAGTCGGAGGCCACCTACTACGGGCCGTCGTACATGATCAACTGGCTGTGGGTCGACTACAAGGGCTTCGAGACCGAGGTCATCCTGATCAACTGCCACATCCCGACAGGCCCCGACTCCTTCACGCTCCAGTACGGCATCACGGTCAAGAAGCCCGAGGGCCTCGACGAGAAGACCACGGCCTACATCGGCAAGCAGTACGCCAAGATGTTCGGCGAGGGCTTCCTGCAGGACGTGCACATCTGGAAGAACAAGGTGCCGGTGCAGAACCCGCTCCTCTGTGAGGAGGACGGGCCGGTCTACCAGCTGCGTCGCTGGTACGAGCAGTTCTACGTCGACAAGGCCGACGTCAAGCCCGAGATGACCGACCGGTTCGAGTTCGAGGTCGACACCACCAAGGCCAACGAGTACTGGCACGAAGAGGTGGCGGCCAACCTCGCGCGCAAGGCCGAGGAGGACGCTGCCGCCGAGGCGGAGAAGCCCGAGACCGCGGAGGTCTGATGGCTTCCTTCGTGCCTACCAGCGCGGAGACGCTGGAGGACCAGCGTCTCTACACCTCCGCGCGGGTGACCGAGGTGGCCTGTCTCGACTGCCTGGCGAAGGTCGGGGTCAAGAAGAACAGCGACCACCACACCTCCATCCAGTGGTCGGACGAGGCGGTGCGTGCCTGCCCGGAGTTCACCCGGATGACCGGTGCACCCGACGGCCGCCCCCTGCACCGGACCTGTCCGCGGATGGCCGCGAGCATCGAGGCTGCGGCGCGAGACGGCAGCCTGCCGATCGGCGCCGAGGACGGATACTGACGGCCGCTATGGAGACCGAGAGTTTCGAGCTGAAGGTCCTCGACATCGTCGAGGAGACGGGTGACGCCCGGTCCGTGTCGTTCGAGGTGCCCGAGGGCCAGGAGGAGACGTTCAGCTACAAGCCCGGGCAGTTCCTCACCCTGGCCGTGCCGAGCGACCGCACCGGCGTGGCCGCCCGCTGCTACTCCCTCTCCAGCAGCCCCCACGACGGCGGCCCGCTGACCGTGACGGTGAAGCGCACGGACGAGGGCTACGCGTCCAACTGGATCTGCGAGCACCTCACGATCGGCGACACGATGCGGGTGCTGCCGCCCAGTGGCATCTTCACCCCCGCATCGCTCGACGCCGACCTGCTGCTGTTCGCGGGCGGCAGCGGGATCACCCCGGTGATGTCCATCACCCGCACCGCGCTCGCCGAGGGGTCCGGCAGGATCGTGCTCTTCTATGCCAACCGCGACGAGCAGTCGGTGATCTTCGCGCGCGAGCTCAGCGAGCTCTCGGAGCAGTACCCCGAGCGGCTTCAGGTCGTGCACTGGCTGGAGAGCGTGCAGGGCCTGCCCACCCAGGAGCAGATGAAGGCGTTCGCAGCCGACCGGCTGGAGTGGGACGCGTTCGTGTGCGGCCCCGCGCCGTTCATGAAGATGACGGTGGCCGCGCTGAAGGAGCTGGAGTTCCCGCGCGCCCGACGGCACCAGGAGAAGTTCGTCTCCCTCGGCGGCAACCCGTTCGGCGACCTCCACGACAAGGAGCTCGCCGAGAACGAGATCACCACCGCCGAGACCGACGAGGACGACGCCGCGGCCGACGCCGCCGAGGCGTCCCGCGGGCCGGTGAAGGTCGAGGTGGAGCTCGACGGCGAGGAGTACACCTTCGACGACTGGGACCCGCGCACCAAGCTGCTCGAGTTCCTGGAGAGCAAGGGCGTGAAGGCGCCCTACTCCTGCCGCGAGGGAGAGTGCTCTGCCTGCGCGATCCGCCTGCTGCAGGGTGAGGTCACGATGCTGCACAACGACGTCCTCGACGACGACGACCTCGAGGACGGCATCCGGCTCGGCTGCCAGTCGCTGCCGCTCACCGACACCGTGAAGGTCAGCTACTCCTAGCCGACCGCCCCTGGGCGGCTAGCGCAGCCCGGCGAACACCCCTTGCCAGCGAGGCTGGAGGGTCCGCATCCGGGTCGCGCTGAAGTGCAGGTCGTCGTACCAGGTGTAGATGCCGTTCTTCATGCCCCGGCACCACTTCGGGCCGCAGACGGCGCCGTTGATGTCGACCAGGTCGGGCGATCCCGGGATGCCCCGCATCCGGTTCAGCAGCCAGGTGCGGGTGCGGCCCTCGTCGACGATCGACGCCTTGCGCTTGACCCTCCCGGTGTAGGGGTCCTCGCGCTCCTCGCAGTTGGCACCTCGGAGCGGCGGTACGGTCGCCGCCTGTGAGGTGGCCACGGTCCGGATGCTGTTGCGGCGCAGGTTGTTGAAGAGCCGGTCGGTCCGGGTGTGGGCGAGCTTCGACATCTCCATGACGAACGGCTTGGCCTCGTCGCACTGCGGGGTCTGACCCTCGACGAAGATGCGCTGGTAGTGGCTCCGGAAGCCGGCCCAGTGCGAGCCGAGGACGACGAGCAGCGGCTGGCTGCGCCGGTTCAGGGACTTGGCGTAGTGGAGCGCCAGCGCGTTGGAGTAATGGCAGTTGCGGAGCCGGCCACGGGAGTCGAGGTAGTGCTTCTGCGCCGTCCCCTTGTAGGGCCACTGCACCGGCGGGCAGCCGCCGAGGGTGAACGCCGTCAGGTTGACGCGGTAGGCCTTGGCCAGCGGAAGCAGGGCCGGCAGGTGCTGCCAGGCGTGCGAGTCGCCCCACACCATCACCGTGGGACGGTTCTTGTGGAACGCGGTGAGCCGGCATCCCGTGGGTCGCTGGGGGATCACCTTGCCCGGCTGGGGGCATCCCTTGGGCATCCGGAAGTAGTCGTCTCCGGGGTCCGGTGCGGCAGCCGTGGCGGCTGCCGGAGCGGCCGCCACAGACCCGTGCGGCAGCACCACCAGGGCCAGCGCAGCAGACAACAGTCCCACCACGAGGAGGAGGGACGAGGGCTTGCCGAGATGAGGGGGCCGCTGCAACACGGCGGAGATCCTGTCACACGGTCTGACGTTGCGTGGCGGCTTCCCCCGGGTCGGACGCCAGCGCCGTCAGGGCAGCAGAGTGTCGACCTCGAAGGCCGTCTCCTGCGGCGGCCCCTGGAACCCTCCCTCGATGCCGGCCTGCAGGGCAGGCAGCAGGGTGCCGTCGCGGAACCGCTCCCAGCTCTCCTGGGACTCGTGGAGGGCGAAGATCGTCCACCCGTCCGCCGAGGCACCTGCGGCGTGGTAGACCTGCCCGTCCGGCAGGGTGTCGGGGCTGGGGTGCACGGCGCCGAGCGATGCGTCGTACTGCTCCTTGGTGCCACCGGGGAAGTGGTGGATCACTCCGTACGCCATGAGGGTCTCCTGTCGGCTGGCGTGCTGAAGCACGCAGCTGTCGACGCTAGACCGCAGGGTGCACCCGGCACCTCATCAAAGCGGGGTAAGAGTGGCTCTCACCACCCGCGCGAGCGCCACTCACCGAGGCTCGGCCGCTCGGCACCGATGGTGGAGTCGTCGCCGTGGCCGGGATAGAACCAGGTGTCGTCGGGCAGCCGCTTGAAGAGCTTGGCCTCCACGTCGTCGATGAGCTGCACGAACGCCGCGTCGTCGCCGAACGTGTTGCCGACCCCGCCCGGGAACAGCGAGTCGCCGGTGAAGAGGTGCGGGTGCCCGCCGGGCGACGAGTCGTCGTAGAGCAGCGCGATCGAGCCGGGGGTGTGCCCGGCGAGCGCGATCACCTCGAGCCTGCAGTCGCCGACGTACACGACGTCGCCCTGCCCGACCCGGCGGTTGACCTCGACACCGGTCTGCTCGGTGATCGCGTCGGCGTCGGGCTCACCGGCGACGACCTTGGCCCCCGTGGCGGCGACGACGTCGGCCAGCGCGCGGTGGTGGTCCCAGTGCTGGTGGGTGGTGACGACCGTCGTGAGCCCGGCGTCGCCGACCAGCGGGAGCAGCACGTCGGGCTCGGCCGCCGCGTCGACGAGCACCTGATCGCCGGTGTGCCGGCAGGTGAGCAGGTAGGCGTTGTTGGACATCTCCTGGTCGACGGCCACCTTGGTGATGGTCAGGTGGGTGAGCTCGCGCACGTCGGGGGAGCCGCCCACGGTGACGCTGCCGGTGTAGGTCACCATGCCTCGATCCTGGGCAGCGCCCCGTCGTCGGATGAGAGTGCCGCCCCGTCGCCCCGGCCGGTCAGCCACCAGCCGAGCTCGGCGGCGGGCCCGCTCACCGTCGGTCCTCCGTCGCCGAGCTGCCATGTGCGGCCGAGGTCGAGCGCGCGCACGGAGAACGGCGTCGGGCGCTCCCGCCTGGCCATCGCCTCGATCAGGCGTACGGCGAACTCCCGCGGCCAGTCCGCGTGCGTGTAGCCGAGGCCGAGGTCGGCGTGGTGGATCTCCACCTCGCGGTGCCGCATGTCGGGGATCGCCCCGGCCTTGAAGGTGCGGCCGCCCGGCGTGCGCTCGACCTCGACGGACCACGCCTCCGGGGGCACCGAGGTCACGGCGGACACGAAGTCGGTCGCGCCTCCCAGCAGGCGGCTCCGGATCGCCTCGGGCGAGGCGGTGCCCAGAGCGGCGATGTCGGAGTCGCGCGCCTCCGGGGAGGCGTACATGGGCACCGAGCTGCCCTCGGTCAGGCCGCGGAGCGCGCCCGCCATCCCCTCGGCGTTCAGGGCGAGGTGGGCGACCACGTGGCCGCGGGTCCAGTCCGGTAGCAGCGACGGCTCGGCGTAGGCGTGCTCCGCCATGCCGTCCACCGTGCGTACCAGGCGGCGAGTGGCCGCGGTCAGCTCCTCGAGATGCGTCCGGTCGACCATGGATCTATCCAAGCAGGCGACTGTCGGTGGCCCGTGAGAGTGTGGGCGAAGTCGGCGCGGCGGGTTGTGTCGGCCGGTAGCATGGCGAACACTTGTTCGAATCCAGGACAGCACTCACGGCGCAAGGTCGAGGAACGGTAGTGGCGGATCAGCTGGTCATCCGGGGAGCCCGGGAGCACAACCTCAAGGACATCTCGCTCGACCTCCCACGCGACGCCCTCATCGTGTTCACGGGGCTGTCCGGATCGGGCAAGTCGTCGCTGGCGTTCGACACGATCTTCGCCGAGGGGCAGCGGCGCTACGTCGAGTCGCTGTCGGCCTACGCTCGCCAGTTCCTGGGGCAGATGGACAAGCCCGACGTCGACTTCATCGAGGGCCTCTCACCGGCCGTTTCGATCGACCAGAAGTCCACGTCGAAGAACCCCCGCTCCACCGTGGGCACGATCACCGAGGTCTACGACTACCTGAGGCTGCTCTACGCCCGGGCCGGGCGGCCGCACTGCCCCACCTGTGGCGCCCCGATCGAGCGGCAGACGCCGCAGCAGATCGTCGACCGGATCCTCTCGCTCGAGGAGGGCCAGCGCTTCCAGGTGCTGGCGCCGGTGATCCGTGGCCGCAAGGGGGAGTACGTCGAGCTGTTCAAGCAGCTCCAGGCCCAGGGCTTCAGCCGCGCCCGGGTCAACGGCGAGACCCACACGCTCGACGACCCGCCCAAGCTCGACAAGCAGAAGAAGCACACCATCGAGGTCGTCATCGACCGGCTCAAGGTGGCCGACTCGGCCAAGCGCCGGCTGACCGACTCCGTGGAGACGGCGCTCAACCTCGCCAGCGGCCTGGTGCTGGTCGACTTCGTCGACCTCCCGGCGAAGGACCCCGGTCGCGAGCTGCGGTTCAGCGAGCGGATGGCCTGCCCCAACGAGCACCCCATCGACACCGACGAGCTCGAGCCCCGCTCGTTCTCGTTCAACTCGCCGTTCGGCGCCTGCCCCGACTGCCACGGGCTCGGCACCCGGATGGAGGTCGACCCGGAGCTCGTGGTCCCCGACGCCACTGCGACCCTCGGCGAGGGCGCGATCCAGCCGTGGAGCCAGGCTCACGTCGCCGACTACTTCCTCAAGCTGATGGGGGCCTTGGGTGAGGAGCTCGGCTTCGACCTCAACACGCCCTGGGAGGACCTCTCCACCAAGGCGCAGAAGTCGCTGCTCGAGGGCCACCCGACCAAGGTCCACGTGGTCACCCGCAACCGCTACGGCCGCCAGCGCGCCTACTACGCCGCGTTCGAGGGGGTCCGTCCCTACATCGAGCGGCGCCACCGCGAGGCGGAGTCCGACACCAGCCGCGAGCGGTTCGAGGGCTTCATGCGCGAGGTGCCGTGCCCCGCGTGCGCCGGCAGCCGGCTGAAGCCGGTGTCGATGGCCGTCACCCTGGGCGGCCGCAACATCGCCGAGGTCTGCTCGCTGCCGATCAACGAGACGGCCGAGTTCCTTCGCAGCCTCGACCTCAGTGCCCGCGAGCGGCAGATCGCGGAGCGGGTGCTCAAGGAGATCCAGGAGCGGCTCAACTTCCTCCTCGACGTCGGCCTCGACTACCTCTCCCTCGACCGGCCGAGCGGGTCGCTCTCGGGTGGCGAGGCGCAGCGGATCCGGCTGGCCACCCAGATCGGCGCCGGCCTGGTCGGCGTGCTCTACGTGCTCGACGAGCCGTCGATCGGGCTCCACCAGCGCGACAACCACCGGCTGATCGAGACCCTGGTCCGGCTCAAGGAGCTCGGCAACACCCTGATCGTCGTCGAGCACGACGAAGACACCATCCGCACCGCCGACTGGGTCGTCGACATCGGTCCGGGCGCCGGCGAGCACGGCGGCCAGGTGGTGCACAGCGGCGCCGTCCAGGGCCTGCTCGACCACGCCGACTCGATGACGGGCCAATACCTCTCGGGTCGCCGGGAGATCCCGGTCCCGCCCGTACGCCGTCCGCGCACCCCCGGACGCCAGCTCACCGTCAAGGGCGCCCGCGAGCACAACCTGCGCGACATCGACGTGACCTTCCCGCTCGGCCTGTTCGTCGCGGTGACCGGGGTCTCCGGCTCCGGCAAGTCCACGCTGGTCAACGACATCCTCTACACCTCGCTCGCCAAGCAGATCTACCGCTCCCGCACCGTGCCCGGACGGCACCAGAAGATCACCGGCATCGATGAGGTCGACAAGGTGATCCACGTCGACCAGTCGCCGATCGGCCGGACCCCGCGCTCCAACCCGGCCACCTACACCGGCGTCTTCGACCACATCCGCAAGCTGTTCGCCTCCACCCCGGAGGCGAAGATGCGCGGCTACCTCCAGGGCCGGTTCTCCTTCAACGTCAAGGGCGGCCGCTGCGAGGCGTGCTCGGGCGACGGCACCATCAAGATCGAGATGAACTTCCTGCCCGACGTCTACGTGCCGTGCGAGGTGTGCCACGGGGCGCGCT
>DASTDJ010000270.1:0-7585 GCA_035710425.1 Nocardioides sp. | reverse complement strand
GTTCATCGACTCGGTCGCAGCGGTGATGGGTCGGCGGATGGAGACCGACGCCGGGGTCGTGGTGATGGGCGAGGACGTACACCGCCTCAACGGCGGGACCAACGGCGCCACCCGCGGCCTGGCCGACCGTTTCCCGGGTCGCATCCTCGGCACGCCGATCAGCGAGAACGCCTTCGCCGGGTTGGCCGGCGGCATCGCGCTCGACGGGCGCTACACGCCGGTCGTCGAGTTCATGTACGCCGACTTCATGTGGGTCGCAGCCGACCAGCTGTTCAACCAGATCGCCAAGGCCCGGCACATGTACGGCGGGGAGCACGGAGTGCCACTGGTGCTGCGCAGCAAGGTGGCGATGGGCACCGGCTACGGCTCGCAGCACTCGATGGACCCGGCCGGGGTCTTCGCGACCTCGCCCGGCTGGCGGATCGTCGCGCCCTCGACGCCCTACGACTACGTGGGGCTGATGAACACAGCGCTGCGGCTCCAGGACCCGGTGGTGGTGCTCGAGCACGTCGACCTCTACAACTCGAGCGGGCCGGGGCCGGTCGACGACCTCGACTACTGCCTGCCGGTCGGGAAGGCGGCGGTCCGGCGCGAGGGAGCTGACGTCACGGTGCTCAGCTACCTGGCGATGGTGCCGAAGGTGCTCCACGCCGTCGAGGAGAACGGCGAGGTCGACGCCGAGGTGATCGACCTGCGCTGGCTCGACCGGGCCAGCATCGACTGGGACACCATCGAGGCCAGCATCGCCAAGACCAGCAAGGTCCTGATCGCCGAGCAGGGCGCGATCGGCACGTCCTACGGCGCCTGGCTGGCCGACGAGATCCATCGCCGCTTCGTCTACCTCCTCGACGCCCCGGTGCACCGCGTGACCGGAGGGGAGGCCTCGCCGAGCATCAGCAAGGTGCTCGAGGCCGCGGCGATCGCCGGGTCGCCGGAGGTCGTCGCCGCACTGTCCGAGCTCGACAGGTTCTGACGCGCCGGAAACCCCGTCGCGTGTCGCCATCCGGGAGGAGAATCGCATGGACATGACGAGACGACGGGTGCTCACCGGCGCGGCCGCGGGCGTAGGAGCAGCCGCCACACCGGCTGCTGCCGAGGCGGCGGGGGGTCGGCACCGTCACCATCGCGAGTACGTCGTGACCGACGCCTACGTGCTGAGCATGGACCCGGACATCGGGGACATCCCCGTCGGTGACGTCCACGTCCGCGACGGCGAGATCGTCGCCGTCGGGCCCGACCTCCGCGCCCGCGGCGCCCGCATCGACGGCCGCGGCATGGTCGTGATGCCGGGCCTGGTGGACACCCACTGGCACCTGTGGACCACGCTCTACCGGAGCATGTCGAGCTCGTCGCCGGAGACGGCGTACTTCGCCCTCAACGTCGCCAACGGCGTGCGCTGCCTGCCCTCCGACCTCTTCCACGGCACCAGGCTCGGGCTGGTCGACGCGCTGAACACCGGCATCACGACCGTCCACGACTGGGCGCACAACCTGCGCTCGCCGGAGCACGTCGACGGCAACCTGCGCGCCCACAAGGAAGTGGGCCTGCGCGGCCGGTTCTCCTACGGCACCCGCCAGGGACAGCCGGGCACCGAGCTCCTCGACCTCGAAGACGTCGCCCGGGTGCAGCGCGAGTGGTTCGACGGCGACCGGTTGCCGCTCATGCACCTGGGGCTGGCCGGGCGCCCGCCAGGACTGGTCGGAGAGGCGGTGTTCCGTCCGGAGTACGACACCGCGCGCGAGCTCGGCCTCCCGGTCAGCTACCACGCCAACTCGAACCGCGCCCAGGGCGACCTCGGGATGATCCGGCGGCTCGGCGAGCAGGACATGCTCACCCCCGACACCCAGCTCATCCACGCACTGTTCACCACTGCGGAGGAGCGGGCCGCGGTGCGCGACTCCGGCGCCTCGGTGAGCATCAGCCCGTGGTCGGAGCTGCTGATCGGTTACGGCGTCACCCCGGTGCACGAGATGGAGCAGAGCGGGATGCTGCTCACGCTCTCGGTGGACACGCTGCCGCTCACCGGCACCGCCGACCTCTGGTCCGTGGCCCGGCTGACGACCGGGTTGCTGCGCGGTCAGGCGGAGCAGGAGCTGGCGGTCAACACCCGACGGATCCTGGAGATGGCGACCATCGATGCGGCCCGCAGCCTCGGGCTCGGTGATGTCGTCGGCTCGCTCACGCCGGGCAAGCGCGCCGACCTGATCCTGGTCCGCACCCGCGACATCGCGACCGCCCCGCGCACCGACGTACCCAACCTGCTGGCGCTCGCTGCCGGTGCGGAGAACGTCGACACCGTGATGGTGGACGGGCGCATCCGCAAGCGGCACGGCGAGCTCGTCGACATCGACGAGGGCCGGGTCGTCCGCGACACCGAGACGGCGCTACGGAAGCTGTTGACCCGTTGATCGAGTAGCCCGCCGCGAGGGACGAGACGTGGCTGGGGTGGTTTCGAGGCTCGTCGCTGGCGCTCCTCGCACCTCAACCACGGCCGGTGAAGCCGCTCTCTCTGCACGTCGTCTCATGCGGCTTCGCAGCCACGGGAGCAGGAAGGCGGCTCCGATGAGGGTGAGGCTCACCAGGGAGGCGTACCGGTCGATGAGCAGGACGAGGTCGACGGCGTCCTGACCCAGCTGGTAGCCGAGGCCAGCGACCAGGCCGGTGATGGCCAGCGTGCCGGCGAGGTTGAGCGCCACGAACGTGAGAAGCCTCATCCCCGCGATCCCGGCGACGGCGTACACGATGGGTGCGGGAATGCCGGGCAGCACGGCGGCCACCACGGCGACGCGAAGCACCCAGGGCTTGAGCCCCGCAGCCCGGTCGGCCCACCGGGTCGCCTGCTCGGGGGCGGCGACCATGCGGATCATGCCAGCTCCCCACTGCCGACCGGCCCACCAGACCAGCCAGTCGAACTTCGCCATCCCGATCGCCCCGGCCACCAGGACCAGCCAGAGCGACACCTCGCCGATGCGTGCGAAGGCCGCCGCGGCGCCGATGGAGAGCAGGTCGCCGCTGATCAGCTCCAGGGCCACCGGGTGGGAGGCAAGCAGGAACGGCTTGACCGGCCTGATCGCGAACCCCAGGGTCATGACGGCGAGGAACGCCCCGGTCAGGGCGAGGTCGGTCCTGGTCGCCACCCCTTGCCATGGCCGGAACCGCTCGGGCCACACCCAGCGGCCGAGGCCGGCGCGGCGCCGGTCACCGGACTGCTGCCGCCCACCGGCCACGGAGGGTGGACTCTCAGGCCGGGTGGCCGCGTCGTGAGTGGCCGTCATGGTCATGGTGACTCCAGATAACTCGTACAGGTCTGTTCAAGTTCTAGCATAACTCGAACAGTGGTGTACAGTTTCATTTGTGACCGCCACCACCGGCATCCCCAAGCGAGCCGACGCCCGCAGGAACATCGCCGCGATCCTGGACGCCGCCACGGCGTGCCTGGCGGTCGACCCGGACGCGAGCATCAACGACATCGCCATCGCCGCCGGCGTCGGCAGGGTCACGCTCTACGGACACTTCCCGAACCGAGCTGCCCTCGTCGCACGGGTGGTGGACCGCGCCATCCAGAACTCTGATGCCGAGCTCGAAGCGGTCGACATCAACGGCGACGCACACGAGGCCCTCGGACGACTGCTCGAGGCCAGCTGGCACGTCACCCACCGCTACGGCGCACTGGTGCTGGCCGCGCAGAGCGCGCTGCCCGACCGCGACTTCCGCGATGCGCACGACAAGCCCGCCCAACGCGTGCTCAAGCTGTTGCGCCGGGGACGGCGCGAGGGCACCATCCGCACCGACATGCCCCTGGACTGGCAGGTGACGACCATCCAGGGACTCCTCCACGCCGCATCAGGCGCCGTGCAACGCGGTGAGCTTTCGGCGGAGCGCGCGCCGGCGTTGGTCCGCACCACGGTGCTCGCAGCGCTCACCAGCGGCCATTCCGATGCTCCTGGATCCGGCTCGTCGCCGTAGAGACGCAAGATCCCGCGGGCATGGCGCGCGCTTCAGACGACATCGGCGCGTTCCCGGCTCTGGCCGCCGGTCGCGATCGGCGCGCCGCTGGTCGCCGGCCGCTGGCTCTGACTAGGCGGGCCCCATCACCGACAGCGGGTCGAGGCCGAGGGAGGAGAGGACGGCCCGGGCGGCGTTGCGCCCGGGACGACCCGAGACGGACCCTCCCGGGTGCACGGTGGCACCGGTGAGGAACAGTCCGGGGACGTCGGTGTCGTAGCGCGGCCAGCCGGCGAGCACGCGGCCGTCCAGGTCGAACTCGCCGCCGTGGCAGGACCCGCCGAGGTTCTGCGGGTTGTGGGCCGCGACGTCGACCGGCGACTCCGCCCGGATCGCCAGGATGTCGTCGGGCTCCAGCCCCGTGCAGCGGCGACGGACCAGGTCGACCAGCGCGGCGGCGTACTCGCCCTTCACGTCGTCCCAGTCGCGGCCGTCCGCCAGCTCGTACGGCGCGATGGTGAGGATCTTGAAGGTGCCCTGGCCGTCGGGCGCGCGCTCCGGATCGACGACGGTCTGGTTCACCACCAGCAGCCAGGGGTCCTCGGACTCGAGCTCGCCTCGCTCGAACCGCTCCACGTGGCGGAGCATCCCCTCCACGCTCCCGAAGCCTGCGGCCGCGCCCTTCACGGCGTGCTCACCGGCGCCGAACGTGAGGTCGCCACGCAGCGCAGCGTGCACGGCGAACACACTGAGCCCCGGACGCCACGTGTCGCGAGCCCGGACCAGGTCGGGCGTCGGCTCGACGCCCTCGAGCATCTCGGGCAACCGGGCGAGGTGCCCGCCCGCGACCACGGCCTGCCGGGCCTGCACGGTGCGGCCGTCCGCGGTGCGCACGCGACGTACGCCGTCGTGATCGGCCTCGATCGCCGTGACCGGTGCGCCGCACTCGACGTGGCCGCCGTGCTTCTCGATCAGTGTGATCAGCCCGTCAGGCAGTGCCTGGCTGCCGCCGAGCGGGGTGGTCCACCCGAAGTCGAGCCGGCCGGCCGACAGCGACGACGCCAGGAAGCCGGTGCCCGGTCGGCGCGGGTCCTGGATGGTCGCCATCGCCATCCAGAGGACGAACGCCTGGACGACCGGGTGGGCGAAACGCTCCCGCACCACGTCGATCGCCGCGCGCTCCCGCAGCTCGAGGTAGCGCCGTGTCGGTTGGTCGTCAGGCTGCGGGAGATGGGAGCTCCAGCGGCCGTGGGCCTTCGCCAGCCCGCCGCGCCACTCCTCCACGAGGGTGCGGAACGCGGTCGCGTCGTCCTGGGACCAGCGCGCGATCTCGGCGCAGGTGTCGTCCAGGTCCGGCCGCATCACCAGCACGTCGCCGTCGTGCTGCGGCATCATCACGGCGGGGTCGGTGGTGAGGTAGCGCAGGCCGTGCTCGGACACGAGCCCCAGCTCGTCGTCACGGATGAGGGGGTTGTTCTGGATCAGCACGTGCGCGCTGCTGCACGAGTCGTGAGCGAATCCCGGCAGGGTCAGCGCTTCCGTGCGGGTGTTGCCCCCAGGCTGGGCCTCGGCCTCCAGCACGACCACGGACAGGCCGGCCTTCGCGAGATAGCCCGCGCACACCAAAGAGTTGTGGCCGGCGCCGATCACCACCACGTCGGCTTCGGGTGGCAGAGCACTCGGCATGACCGAACGGTGGCACAAGCAACAACCGTTTGCAAGGAGCAGAATCCTATTCCTCTTGCGCCCTTGACACGTGTGGCGTCGTTCACAAGACTGAGGATGCCGCAATCGATTGCGGGCGTATCGAGGAGGAAGCATGTCCCGAGTGCACGTTCGCCGCAGCCTGGGAGCCGTGGCGTTGTCCGGAGCGATGGCCCTGACTCTTGCCGCATGTGTCGATGACGGTGGAGGTGATGGCGGCGACGACGGCGACGGCCCGATCCGGATCGGAACCTCGCTCCCGCTGACCGGTGAGTTCTCCCAGCCAGGCCAGGCCGCCGAGCAGGGCTACGAGGTGTGGCGGGAGATGGTCAACGAGTCCGGGGGCCTGCTCGGCCGTGACGTCGAGCTCGTGGTCAAGGACGACGCCTCCAACCAGAACACCATCGTCGCCGACTACAACGCGCTGATCAGCCGCGACAAGGTCGACCTCCTCCTCGGGACGTTCTCCTCGCTGCTCAACCTGCCCGCGTCGTCGGTCGCCGAGCGCAACGGGATGCTCTACGTCGAGCCGGCCGGCGGATCGCCGGACCTGTTCAGCCGCGGCTACCAGTTCCTGTTCTTCGCCCAGCAGTCGACGGCCGACCGGCAGGGCCTGGTGTTCGCCGACTGGGTCGCCAGCCTGCCGGAGGACCAGCGGCCGGAGAGCGCGGCGTACCCCACGCTCGACGACCCGTTCGCGCAGCCGGTGGTCGAGGGCGTCAAGGAGATCCTCGAGGGGGCCGGCATCGAGACGGTCTACGAGGAGACCTACGCGATCGACACCAAGAACTTCGACACCATTGTCAACGCGATGAACAGCGCCGACCCTGATCTGGTGGTGCACGGGGCGCAGTTCGAGGACGGCATCGGGATGACCCGGGCCATGCTCAAGGCCGACTTCACGCCGGACATGTTCTTCCAGACCAACGCGCCGTCGTTCGCCGACCAGTTCTCCGACGGCATCGGCGTCGAGAACACCGAGGGTGTCATGTACGCCGTCAGCCACTCGCCCGAGGCCGACACCCCCGGCAACGCCGAGTTCGTGGCGAAGTACGAGGAGATGTTCGGCGGGCTGCCTCCCGAGGACGCGGCCGACGCGTACGCCGCCGGCGAGGTGCTGCAGGCCGCCGTCGAGGCGGTCGGCGGCATCGACGACCAGGAGGCGCTGGCCGACTGGCTGCGCGAGAACGAGGTGGAGACGATCCTCGGGCCGCTCTCGTGGAACGAGGACGGCAGCCCCACCGGTGACTTCCTGATCGGTCAGTGGCAGGACGGCACGGCAGAGATCGTGCTGCCGCCGGAGGTGTCGACCGCCGACGTCGAGGTCGGCTGGAAGCCGGGGTCCACCGGCTGATGACGGAACTGCTCCAGAACCTCATCCTCGGGCTGCTGCTCGGCGGCGTGTATGCGCTGGCAGCAGCCGGGCTGACCTTGATCTTCGGCGTGATGAGGGTGATCAACATCGCCCACGGCGCGTTCTTGATCCTGGCGGCCTTCATCACCTACTCGCTGTGGGACGTCATGGGGATCGACCCGCTCCTCGGAGTGGCGATCACGACGCCGATCGTGTTCGTCCTGGGCTGGATCACCTACAAGCTGTTCGTCGCACCGATCCGGACCGCGCCGATGGCGTCGACGGTCCTGCTCACCTTCGGCCTCGCGCTGGTTGTCGAAGGGGCGATGGGAGAGATCTGGGGCAACAACTCGACCTCGATCCGGCCGTCGTACGCCGACGAGTCGTTCACGATCGGCGGGATCTTCCTCCCGAAGGCCCAGCTGTACGGCGGGCTGCTGGCGATCGTGGTGCTGGCCGCGCTGTGGCTGGTGCTCACCCGCACCTGGCTGGGCCGGGCGATCCGCGCCGCCGCCGTCAACCCGTCGTCGGCCGAGCTGGTCGGCATCCGGGTCAGCGCGGTAGCGGCGCTGGTGTTCGGCA
>DASTDJ010000269.1:0-26155 GCA_035710425.1 Nocardioides sp. | reverse complement strand
GACCTCGGCGGCACCCTGATGGAAGAAACCATCTCCCGGATGGCCGGCTCCGAACACGGCTCCGCCAAAACCGTCCACGAACTCACCACCATCGCCCACAACATCGGACGCCCCGTCCGCGAACGCACCACCACCTACGGGGTACCGACACGGGCATGACCAACGACTACAGCGTCGACGACGAGGACCAGCTGCCGCCCGAGGACACCCTCGAGGACGGCGGGGACCCGCTCGACGACCTGAACACCCCGCCCGACGACTACTCCGCGGGGCAGCGGTTCGGCAACACCCCGGCCGAGGAGGAGCGCGGCGAGACCCTCGCCCAGCGGCTCCGCCAGGAGGAGCCCGAGTCCGGAGACCCGTACGTCGACGACTCGGACCGCCCGGCCGAGGAGGCCGCGATCCACGAGGTCGACGACGAGGCCTGAGCGCGCCTCAGCGCAGGGCGTCGGCGGCGGTCCGCAGGTCACCGACCAGGGCGGCGTACGCCGTGTCGCGGTCGTCGCTCCGCAGCACCGCAGAGGGATGCGTGGTGGGCAGCACCCATTCCGGCGGTCGGGGGACAGGGAAGGCTTCCGGCCAGTCGAGCAGGGAACCGCGGGACGTGCCGACCCGGAAGGACGAGCCGTAGACCGCCTTCCCCGCCGTGCCACCGAGTAGCACCACCCCGGTCGGCTTGACCACGCCGAGCTCGGCGACCAGCCACGGACCGCAGGCCGCCACGTGCATCCGGGTCGGCGTCTTGTGGATCCGCTGCTTCCCGCGCGTGCCGGACCAGCGGAAGTGCTTGACCACGTTGGTCCGGTAGACGTCGTCGGGCGAGATGCCCGCCTCGGCGAGCGCCTCGTCGAGCAGACGCCCGGCCGGCCCGACGAACGGCTCTCCCTCGATGTCCTCGCGGTCACCAGGCTGCTCGCCGAGCAGGACCAGGTCGGCGCGGGCCCGCCCTGCCCCCATCACCGCCTGGGTGGCGTCCTCGTACAGCTCGCAACCCCTGCACTCCTGGACCGCGGCGCGGAGGCTCCGGAGGCTGGGCCGGTCCGGCACCCACTGCTCGGCTCCGGGGCGATCATCGCTCATCTCCTCAGGTGTCCCGCCGTCGCGGGCACTAACGTGGCGGGATGGCAGCCATCACCGTGTCCGGTCCGCCCGTGGACCGCGCCGAGGAGATCCTCACCGACGACGCGCTGGCGTTCGTCGCCGACCTGCACCGCCGGTTCGGCGGGCGTCGCGACGAGCTGCTGGGAGCCCGACAGGACCGGCGGGCCAGGATCGCGGAGACCGGCCGGCTCGACTTCCTCTACGACACCGCCCAGGTGCGCATGGCCGACTGGCAGGTGGCCGAGACGCCTGCCGACCTCCGCGACCGCCGGGTCGAGATCACCGGGCCGACCGAGCGGAAGATGACGATCAACGCGCTCAACTCCGGCGCGAAGGTGTGGCTGGCCGACCTCGAGGACGCGAACACCCCGCACTGGGCGAACGTCGTGGGCGGCCAGGTCAACCTCGCGGACGCCGTACGACGCACGATCACGCTCACCTCGCCCGAGGGCAAGGAGTACCGCCTCGCCGACCCCGACGCGATCCCCGTGATCGTGCCGCGGCCGCGCGGCTGGCACTTCGACGAGGAGCACCTGACGGTCGACGGCGCGCCGGTGGTCGCCGCGCTGGTCGACTTCGGGCTCTACCTCTTCCACAACGCGCGCGAGCTGCTCGCCCGCGGCAGCGGCCCCTACTTCTACCTCCCGAAGCTGGAGAGCCACCTCGAGGCGCGGCTCTGGAACGACGTGTTCACCCACGCGCAGCAGTCGCTCGGGCTGCCGCACGGGACGATCCGGGCCACCGTCCTGATCGAGACGATCACCGCGGCGTTCGAGATGGACGAGATCCTCTACGAGCTGCGCGACCACATGGCCGGGCTCAACGCCGGCCGGTGGGACTACCTGTTCAGCATCATCAAGAACTTCCGCGACGCCGGCCCGGAGTTCACCCTCCCCGACCGCAACGCGGTGACGATGACGGCCCCGATGATGCGCGCCTACAGCGACCTGCTCGTCCAGACCTGCCACCGGCGCGGCGCGTTCGCGATCGGCGGGATGGCCGCGTTCATCCCGAGCCGCCGCGACCCCGAGGTCAACGAGCGCGCCTTCGCCAAGGTCCGGGAGGACAAGACCCGCGAGGCCAACGCCGGCTTCGACGGCTCCTGGGTGGCCCACCCGGACCTGGTGCCGCTGTGCCGCGAGATCTTCGACGGCGTGCTGGGCGACGACCCCAACCAGGTCGGCCGGCACCGCGGCCCGGTGACCGTCACGGCCGACGACCTGCTCGCGGTGGCGGCGACGCCGGGCGACCGCACCGAGGCGGGCCTGCGTGGCAACATCCGGATCGGCATCCGCTACCTCGAGGCGTGGCTCTCCGGCAACGGCGCGGCGGCGATCGACAACCTGATGGAGGACGCCGCCACCGCCGAGATCTCCCGCTCGCAGGTGTGGCAGTGGGTGTTCAACGCGGCCACCCTCGACACCGGCGAGACCGTGACCCGCGAGCTGGTCGAGCGCCTCGTCGAGGAGGAGTACGCCGCCCTGGAGTCGGCCGAGCACACCTCACACCTCGCCGAGGCCCGCCGCTTGTTCGTGGAGTCGGCGCTCGACACCGACTACCCCGACTTCCTGACGCTGCCGGCGTACCGGTCGGTGCTGATCTCGGAGCGGGCCTGACGGCTCGTCTCAGGGATGCATCCACGCGCCCTTGAGGACCTTGTCGACGGCGTTGCGGGGGCCGTGGATGCCCAGGCCGACCAGGTCCAGGTCGGCGCCGGCCACGGCCCCCACCGCGGCCCGGTTGTCGTCGTCGTTGCCGGTGCGGAACAGGTCGCTGGTGAACACCGAGATCTCGAGGTCCCTGCGCAGGCAGCGTTCGTGGGCCGCCGTCAGGACCTCCTTGCTCCCCTCGAGCACCAGCACGGGCTGGCCGAACATCGACAGGTACGCCGTGCCGTCGGCGTCGGCGTACGGCTCACCGATGATGTGCGGAAACCTCGCGGCGATGCCGCTGGTCAGGAACGCCGTGACGTTCAACCGCTGCCAGGTCTCCAGGTCGTCGCGAAGCAGGATCGCGACCTTGGTGTCGAATCGCATGGCTCCACTGTCGGGCCCGATCGCGCCCCGGGTCTTGTACGTTCCTGACATGCGCCCGCAGCCCACGATCCGGGCCTGGCGGCCGAAGGTCGCCGGGGTCGCCGAGGTGCTGCACGCCCACTTCCCCGAGCACGCCTATCCCTCCCACACGCACGACACGTGGACGCTGCTGGTGGTGGACACCGGGACGGTCCGCTTCGGGCTCGACCGGCACGAGCACGGCGCCGTACGCAGCCTGGTGACGCTGCTGCCCCCGCACGTCCCGCACGACGGCCGATCGGTGGAGGCGGCGGGTTTCCGCAAGCGCGTGGTCTACCTGGAGCAGGACGCCTTGGACCTCCGTCTGGCCGGCGCCGCGGTCGACCACCCGGGGTGGGCCGACGGTTCGCTGCGCGCTGAGCTGGACCGTCTGCACGAAGCGCTGTCGCATCCCGGCGACGCCTTCGAGGCGGAGAGCCGGCTGACCCTGGTGCGCGACCGGCTCGGGCGCCACCTGGCCAGGACCGAGGTCGCGCCGTCGGAGAGCCACGACTCACCGGTCGCGCGGCGACTGCGCGAGCTGCTCGACGCACGGGTGGTGGACGGCATCACGCTCGGCGAGGCCGCGACGACGCTGGCGGTCACGCCCACGCACCTGGTGCGCGCCTTCGGCGCCGAGTACGGCATCGCGCCGCACCGCTACCTCACCGGCCGGCGCCTCGACCGGGCCCGCCGGTTGCTGCTGGCGGGCACGAGCGCCGCCGACGTCGCCGTGATGGTGGGCTTCCACGACCAGGCCCACCTGACCCGCCACTTCCGGCGGCTGCTGAGCACCACGCCGGCGGCGTACGCCCGCAGCGCGAGCCGACGCGTCAGCTGACGGCGGGGCGGACGAACCCGCCGGAGACCAGCTGCCAGCCCCCGATCCAGACGTCGGCCACGTCGGCATCGCCCGCGAGGGCGAAGATCTTGCCGAGTGCCTCCTCGGCGCTCTCCGTGTGCCGCAGACCCACGTTGAGCGCGGTCCCGCCCGGCGGGCGCAGGCACACGGCGTCGAACTGCTTGCCGACGCTGAGGTCGCCCACCTGGTCGCCGAGCCCGAGCGCGAGAGCACCGGCCCGGGTCGCGAGGTGGAGCAGGTGGGTCGGCGTGAGCGGATGGCCGTCGGTGTCGAGCAGGCGCTGCATGAAGTAGGCCTGGAGGCCCTCCTTGAAGACCGAGAAACCGGTGCCGGCGCCCACGTCGGAGCCGAGCGCGACCCGGACCCCCGCGCTCACGTGCCGGCGCAGCGGGAAGAGCCCGCTGCCGAGCGCTGAGTTGCTGGACGGGCAGTGGGCGACCGCGGTGCCCCGGTCTGCGAGGACGCCGAGCTCGGGGTCGGTCGGGTGCACGTTGTGGGCGAGCACCGACCGGGACTTGAGCAGCCCGTGGCGGTCGTAGGTGTCGACGTAGTCGGTGCAGTGCGGGAACAGGCTGGCCACGAAGTCGACCTCGGCGCGGTTCTCGTTGACGTGGGAGGTGAACATCGCGCCCGGCGTCGCCTCGAGCACCGACGCGCAGGCGTCGAGGATCGGCTCGCTCGCCGACAGGGAGAACCGCGGCGTGACGGCGTAGCGGTTGCGCCCGATGCCGTGCCAGCGCCCGGCGAGCTCGACGGCCTCGTCGTGGGCACGCTGCGGGGTCGTGAGCAGGTCGTCGGGCAGCTCCCGGTCGCTCACGACCAGCCCGCTGGTGACCCGCAGCCCGAGCCGGTCGGCCTCGGTGAAGAGCGCGTCGACGGCCGAAGCGAAGTGGGACCCGAAGACCAGTGCGGTGGTGGTACCGGCCGAGACCAGCCCGTTGCAGAACTCCGCCGCGACCGCGCGCGAGTAGTCGGGAGAGGCCAGCCGGCACTCCTCGGGTAGCGCGCACCGCTCGAGCCACTCCAGCAGCGGCATGCCGAGCGCGCCGATCGCCCGCACCTGGGGGAAGTGGACGTGGGTGTCGACGAGACCGGGGAGGAGGACGCCGTCGCGCAGGTCGACCACGGCCTCGTCAGGGTGGTCGGCGCGGATCGCCTCGAAGTCGTCACGGGCCGCGATGACGCCGTCCTCCACCACGAACCCGACGTCGTCGGAGGCCCGCAGCCGCCCGCCGGCGAAAGGGTCGTCCGGGGTGTCGAAGGCCCGAGCCCGGTAGATCGTCACCGCACCGCCGCACGCTCGGCGGCGAAGGCGTCGACGAGCTCGGCCGCGACGTTCACTGCGATCGCCGCCGGGTCCTTGCTGCCACCGGGCCGCCCGATCGGGCTCTGGATCCGGTCCACGGCGGCCTCGGCGTGGCCCTCGACGAGCAGGCCACGGCGGAACCGCTGCCACTTCGCCGAGGAGCCGATCAGGCCGACCGAACCCAGGTGACCACAACGCAGGGCCGCGTCGCAGATCGCGAAGTCCTCGGCGTGGTCGTGGGTGAGCACCAGGACGTGGGTGCCCTCGGGCACCTGGCCGAGGACCAGCTCGGGCACCGGGGCGTAGTGGGCGTGGACGGTCGCAGGACCCTCGTCGAGAGGGGTCAGCCGCTCAGCGGAGACCTGGTCGGCGCGCGAGTCGACGAGGTGCAGCTCGACGTCGTGGCGGGACAGGATCCGGGCCAGCTCGAGGCCGACGTGTCCCATCCCGAACACCGCCACCGACGGCACCACCGCCAGCGGCTCGAGCAGCAGCGTCACCTCGCCGCCGCAGCACTGCCGGCCGTGCTCGGTGCGCGCCTTGTCGCTGAGCGACATCGTCATCGTCTCCGGCACGGATGCGTGCGCGTCCAGCAGCTGTCGGGCCCGCGCGATCGCGGTCTCCTCCAGGTTGCCGCCACCGACGCTCCCCCACGTCTCGTCCGCGGCCACGACGAGCTTGGCCCCCGCGTCGCGAGGTGCGTGGCCGCGCACGTCGGTCACGGTGACCAGCACGCCGGGTCGGCGTTCGCTGCGGAGCCGCTGCACGGCGCGGAGCCACGTTGTCATGGGTCGACCACCGGTGAGCGCGCGGCCACCGCCTCGGACCGCGGGTGCAGGAGCGGCGCGTCCGCCTCCGGCTGGTCGGGTACGACGCCGGGCGCGCCGGCCACGAGGTGCCCAGTGCCTCCAGGGTCGTCGGGTCGGCGCGCCTCCTCCACCGCCCAGTAGACGGCCTCGGGCGTGGCGGGCGAGGCCAGGTCGACGCTGGTGCCCGGCGGCCCGAACGCCGCGGCCGCCTGCCGCAGCGCCTCGCGCACCGACAGGGCCAGCATCAGCGGCGGCTCGCCGACCGCCTTGGAGCCGTAGACCGCGCCGTCCTCGTGTGCCCGCTCCAGCGTTGCGACGTTCAGCTCCTCGGGCATCTCCCCGATGCTCGGGAGCTTGTAGGTGCTGGCTGCCTGGGTCGACAGCCGGCCGCGGTGCGGCCCGTCGGAAGTGTCCCAGCGCAGGTCCTCGAGGGTCAGCCACCCGGCGCCCTGCACGAACCCGCCCTCGATCTGGCCGAGGTCGACCAGCGGGGAGAGCGAGTCACCGACGTCGTGCACGATGTCGACCCGCCGGGTCCGATAGGCACCGGTGAAGCCGTCGACCTCGACCTCGGTGGCGGCGGCGCCGTAGGCGAAGTACTTGAACGGCTCCCCGCGCATCGTGGTGGAGTCCCAGTGCAGCCCCTCGGTGCGGTAGAAACCGGCCGCCCACAGCTGCACGCGGCTGAAGTAGGCCTCGCGGACCAGCTCCTCCCACGGCAGCCCGCGGCCGGCGTCGACCGCCGCCAGCCGCTCCAGGACCTGCTCGCAGGCGTGCTTCACGGCAGCGCCGTTGAGGTCGGCGCCGGAGCTGGCCGCCGTGGCGGAGGTGTTCGGCACCTTGTCGGTGCGGGTCGGCGCCAGCCGGACCTTGGCCAGCGGCACCCCCAGCGAGGTCGCCGCGACCTGCAGCATCTTGGTGTGCAGCCCCTGGCCCATCTCGGTGCCGCCGTGGTTGACCAGCACCGAGCCGTCCTTGTAGACGTGCACGAGCGCGCCGGCCTGGTTGAACGCGGTGAAGTTGAACGAGATGCCGAACTTCACCGGCGTCACCGCCAGCCCGCGCTTCACGTGCTCGTGGGCGGCGTTGAACTCGTCGATCGCTGCGGCCCGCCGCGCCAGATCGCCGTCGCGGACGACCTGGTCCCAGGCGTCGGCCGCTCGGTGCGCGTGCCGCACCGGCTGCCCGTAGGGCGTCGCCTGGCCGTCGGAGTAGAGGTTGCGGCGGCGCAGGTCGGCAGGGTCGATGCCGAGCAAGGGCGCGCACCGGCCCAGGATGTCCTCGATCACGACCATGCCCTGCGGACCGCCGAAGCCCCGGAACGCGGTCTGCGACGTCTTGTGGGTCTGCGCCACCCGACCGTTCACGCGGACGTGCGGGATCCAGTAGGCGTTGTCGACGTGGCACAGCGCCCGGGCCAGCACCGGCTCGGACAGGTCGAGGCTCCACCCGCCGTCGGAGGTCAGCGTGGCGTCGAGCGCCTGCAGCCTCCCGTCGGCGTCGAAGCCCACCCGCCACTGCGCGTGGAAACCGTGTCGCTTGCCGGTGAGCGTCATGTCCTGGGTGCGGTTGAGCCGCAGCCGGACCGGACGGCCGGTGAGCGTCGCACCGAGCGCCGCGACCGCGGCGTACCCGTGCGGCTGCATCTCCTTGCCGCCGAACCCGCCGCCCATCCGCAGGCACTGCACCGTGACGTCGTGGTTGTGACGACCGAGCACGTGGGCGACGATCTCCTGCGTCTCGGTCGGGTGCTGGGTGCTGCTCTGCACGAAGATCTGCCCGGCCTCGTCGACGTGCACGAGGCAGCAGTGGGTCTCGAGGTAGAAGTGCTCCTGGCCGGCCATCTCGGTCTCGCCGCTGAACACGTGCGCAGCGCCCCCGAGCCCCGCCTCGACGTCACCGCGGGCCACCTGCGGCCGGCCCCCCTGGAAGCTCTCGGCCGCGATCGCCTCGCGCACCTCCACGAGCGCCGGCAGCGGTTCGTAGTCGGCCTCCACCGCAGCAGCGCCGAGGCGGGCCGCCTCGAGCGTCTCGCCGAGCACCCAGCAGACCGCGTGGCCGTGGTACATCACCTCGGTCGGGAACAGTGGCTCGTCGCCCTTCACGCCCGAGTCGTTGACGCCGGGCACGTCGGCGGCGGTCAGCACCCGCACCACGCCGGGCACGTCGTAGGCGGCTTCGACGCGCAGGTCGGTCACCCGCGCGTGCGCGTGCGGCGCCTGGACCGGCCAGGCGTGCAGGCAGTCGCGGGTACGGCCGACCAGGTCGTCGGTGTAGAGCGCGGCTCCGGTGACGTGCAGCGCGGCGCTCTCGTGCGGGATCTCCTGGCCGACGATCGCGTCGGCCGGTCGCTCGGACAGCGAGGTCATCGCGACTCCTCCCAGAGCTTGAGCAGCGCGGTGCCGAGCATCGCCGAGCGATACGGCGCACTGGCCCGGTGGTCGTCCATCGGGGTGCCCTCGCCGCGCAGCACCCCGGCGGCCTCGCGCACGGTCTCCGCCGACCAGGGCCGCCCCTCCAGCGCCGCCTCGGTGGCCAGCGCCCGCACCGGGGTCGCGGCCACGCCGCCGAGCCCGATGCGTGCCGACTTCACGCTGCCCTCGGCGAGCTCGATGGCGAAGCCGATCGCCACGCTGGAGATGTCGTCGAAACGGCGCTTGGCGATCTTGTGGAACGCGGTGATGCCAGCGGTCGGCATCGGGATCCGCACTGCCCGGATCAGCTCGTCGGCCCGGCGCACCGTCTCGCGGTACCCGGTGAAGTAGTCGGCGATCGGCACCTCGCGGTCGCCTTCAGCGGACGTCAGCACCACGCCCGCCTCCAGGGCCATCAGTGCCGGCGCCAGGTCGCCGATCGGGGACGCGGTCGCCAGGTTGCCGCCGATCGTCGCCCCGTTGCGGATCAGCCGGGAGGCGAACAGGTCGAACACCTCGTCGAGCATCGGCAGCCGCCCCTCGAGCGCCGCCTCGACCTCCGAGAGCGTGAGCGCCGCACCGATCTCGAGCCCCTGGTCGTCGGCCGAGAACGCCCGCAGCTCGGGCAGCCGGTCGACCGCCACGACGTACGCCGCCCGCTCACCGCGCAGGTTGACCTCGACGCCCCAGTCGGTGCCGCCGGCGAGCACGGTCGCGTCGGGGTGGTCGCGCAGCAGCGTGAACGCCTCCGCGAGGTCGGCCGGGCGGGCGAAGCCGTCGACCCGGGTCGGCACCGGCGACGGGGCGGCACGGGTCACCCGGTCGGCCAGTGGATCATCGGCCGGCGGTGCCTCGAGCGCCTCGGCCGCGTCGCGGATCGGCCGGTAGCCGGTGCACCGGCACAGGTTGCCGGCGATCGCGTGCAGGTCGAACGCGTCCCGCCCGGGGCGGTAGTACTCGGCCGCCATGCTGCACACGAAGCCGGGGGTGCAGTAGCCGCACTGGGAGCCACCGCGGTCGGCCATCTCGCGCTGCACCGGGTGCAGGTCGTCGGGGGTGCCGAGCCCTTCGGCGGTCACCACCTCCTGCCCGTCGAGCGCCAGCGCCGGCACCAGGCAGGCGTTGACCGCGGTCCACCGCGAGCGGTCTCCGTCGGGACGGGCGACGAGCACCGAGCAGGCGCCGCACTCCCCCTCGGCGCAGCCCTCCTTGGCCCCGGTCAGCCCGATCTCCCGCAACCAGTCCAGGGCGTTGACCCAGGCCGGGACACCGCGCAGCTCGCGGGACTCACCGTTGACGGTGATCGACGGATCGACCATCCCACGAGTCTACGTATTTCAGCCGCGCAGATAGGCCAGCACGGCGGAGACCCTGCGGTCGGAGGCCGGGTCCAGCGGAAGCTTCGCGAAGATGTTGCCGACGTGCTTGCGCACCGCTGCCTCGCTCACGACCAGCGCAGCCGCGATCGAGCCGTTGGTGTGCCCCTCGGCCATCAGGGCCAGCACCTCGCGCTCGCGCTCGGTCAGCCGCGCCAGTGGGCCGTCGTCGCGCCGTCGGCCGAGCAGCTGCCGGACCACCTGCGGGTCCACGACGGTCTCCCCCGCAGCGACCCGGTCCAGGCTGTCGAGGAACTCTCGCACGTGGCCCACCCGGTCCTTGAGCAGGTAGCCGACCCCGCCGTCGGGCGCGGCGTCGAGCAGCTCGGGCACGTAGGCCTCGGCGACGTACGCCGACAGCACCATCACCGCGACCTGCGGGTGCTCGACGCGGATCCGGATCGCGGCGCGCAGGCCCTCGTCGGTGTGGGTGGGAGGCATCCGGATGTCGGTGACCACGACGTCGGGCGCGGAGTGCGCGGTGTGGGCCAGGAGCGCATCCGCGTCGGGCACCGCCGCGACCACCTCGTGACCGGCGCGCTCGAGGATCCCGACCAGACCCTCGCGCAGCAGCGCGGCGTCCTCGGCGAGGACGATCCTCAGTCCTGGCACGGCACCTCCATCCGCACCTCGGTCGGGCCACCCGCCGGGCTGGTGACGACCAGCTCCCCGCCCAGCGCCTCGAGCCGCAGCAACAGGCCCGCCAGCCCGGTGCCGTCCGCGGCGTCCGCGCCCCCGACCCCGTCGTCGACGACGGTGAGCACCAGCGAGCCGTTCTGTTGCCACGCGTGCACCTGGGCCTGCCGGGCCCGGGCGTGCCGGGCGACGTTGGTCAGCGCCTCGCTCGCGACGAAGTACGCCGCCGCCTCGACGGGCGCGGGCGGTCGCTCCTCGAGGCGGATGTCCACGGAGACCGGCACGGGGGCACGGTCGGCGATCTCGTGGACCGCAGCGGCGAGTCCGTGGTCGGCCAGCACGCGTGGGTGGATGCCGCGAACCGTCCCGCGCAGGTCGTCGAGCGCGGCCTCCGCCTGCTCGTGCGCCCGACGCACCAGCTCCAGCCCCGGCCCTTCGGCGACATCGAGCTCGGCGCGGCCGAGCGTCATCGTCAGGGCGACCAGCCGCTGCTGAACCCCGTCGTGCAGGTCTCGCTCGATCCTCCGGCGCTCGATCTCGAACGCGTCGACCAGATCGACCCGCGAGCGACGCAGGTCGGCGACCGCCGCGGCCAGCTGCTCCTCGCGCGGGTCGAGCAGCATGCGCGCCAGGCCGGCCTGCGCCGAGGCGACGAGCGTGACCAGGTACGCCGCGGCCGCCAGCGCGGGCACCCCCACGGCCACGCCGATGATCGACTCGCCCAACGTGTCGATCCGCCAGCCGAGCAGCTCCATCGGACCGGCGGCGTCGTACAGCAACGGCGAGATCAACAACACCACCGGCGTGGTCACGGCGAACAGCAGCACCACGAAGTCGACCCACCACAAGATGGCGGCGAGCAGCACGGCGTACCCGGTCTCGGGCCAGGACACCGGCAGCCGGCGACCGGCCCGCAGCCGCTCCCGGAACGTCACGCCGTTCGGCGCCCCCTGACGCACCAGCCCCAGCCGGCGGCGTTCCACCACCCCGATCGCGGAGGCGATCACGGGCAGCCCGGCCAGCACGACCGCGCCGACGACGACGACCAGGGTCGCCACGCCGACCACCAGGCCGAGGGCGAGCACGAGCAGGGTCGCCAGCCCGAGCGGGATGGAGGTCAGCAGGTACGCGAACGACCGCCAGGGCCAGGCCGACCGGAGAAACGGCCACGGCGACCCGCGTACGGCGGTCCACGCGTCGGGCGGCCTGCTCATGCATCGACCCTAGGGTGCAACCCGGGACCGCGGGGTAGCGCACGCGCTACCCCGGATGTCGCGCCGGGGCCAGGGACCGGAGGCCCGATCTCGCCTGGGATGGATGCATGACCTCCACCATCGCCGTCGCTCTCGACGGCATCAGCCGCACCTACCGTTCCCGTGCCGGCGACGTGCACGCGCTGCGCGGCGTCACCCACACGTTCGCGCGAGGGAGCTTCACCGCGGTGATGGGCCCTTCCGGGTCCGGTAAGTCCACGCTGCTCCAGATCGCCGCCGGACTCGACCGGCCCACCCGGGGCGAGGTGGTGGTCGGTGACGCGCCGCTCGGCCGCCTCAGCGAGACGGCGCTGACCCGCCTGCGCCGGACGTCGATGGGCTTCGTGTTCCAGGCGTACAACCTGTTGGATGCCCTGAGCGTCTACGACAACGTCGCGCTGCCGACGCGGCTGGCCGACGAGCCCGTGGACCGCCAGGCGGTGCTGGAGGCCCTCCGCGCGGTCGGTCTCGAGGACAAGGCACGTCGGCGCCCGCCCGAGCTGTCGGGCGGACAGCAGCAGCGCGTGGCGATCGCCCGGGCGCTGCACGCCCGACCCGCCGTGCTGTTCGCCGACGAACCCACCGGCGCCCTGGACCGAAGTTCTGGTCGCCAGGTGCTGGAGCTGCTCCGCCAGGTGTCGGACGAGCAGGGCCAGACCGTGGTGATGGTGACCCACGACCCGCTGGCCGCGTCGTACGCACACGGAGTGCTGTTCCTCGGCGACGGGCAGATCGTCGGTCGACTGCAGAACGGCGACGCCGCCCGGATCGCCGCCGCGATGAGCGAGCTCGAGCGATGATGCTGAGCATCAGCCGCAAGACCGTGCGGCAGACCTGGCGGCCCTACGCAGGAGCGTTCGTCGCTCTCGCCTGCGGCGTCGTGCTGATCGCCGTCGCGGTCACCCTGATCGGCGCCGTGGAGCAGACGTCGCGGCGCGAAGGCATCACCGCCGACGAGAAGCTGCAGCTGGACGACCTGGCCGCGATGTTCGGCATGATGTCCGGGGTCGCGTTGTTCATGGCGATGTTCGTGGTGGCGAGCACGTTCGGTTTCGTGGTGGCCTCCCGGCGCCGCGAGCTCGGCATGCTGCGCCTGATCGGCGCCACCCCGCGACAGGTGCGCCGGATGGTCCGTGGCGAGGCGGGCGTCGTGGCCCTGCTCGCCTCGGTCGTGGGGTGCCTGCTCGGCAGTGCTCTCGCGCCGGCACTTCCCTGGCTGTTGCGCGCACGCGGGCTCACCGACCTCCGGCTGGACCTGCCGCCACCGTGGATCGCCTGGGCTGTTGCGGTGCCCTGCGCCGCTGGGGTGGCATTGATCGGGAGCTGGCGGGCGTCGAAGCGGGCGTCGAAGGTGTCACCGGTCACCGCTCTGCAGGAGGCGACGATGGAGCGCAGCCGCCCCGGCTTCTGGCAGGCGCTGACCGGCGTCGTGTGCCTGGCAGCCGTGGTGGCGGCGTTCGTCCTCCGCAGCCAGATGAACCCGCTGTTCGCGCTGGTCTGTGCGCTCCTGTTGCCGCAGGTGGCGGTGGTCGGGCTGGTCTGCTTCGGTCGGGTGCTGTTCCCGCTGCTGGCCGGCTGGCTCGCCACGCCGTTCTCGCGCGGCGACGTCACGGCGCACCTCGCGCGCGAGCACCTCCGCACCTCCGGGCGGGTCTCGGCCGCGCTGGCGGCTCCGATCCTGGCCATCTCGGCGATCGCCGGGTCGATGATCGTGGCCCTCAGCTTCACCGCGGACTGGACGGCCGGGCTCGACCGAGCCCAGCTGAAGACCCCGCTGGTGGTGGAGACCGGCGGTGATCCGGCCGTGGCCGAGATCCTCTCCCCCGGTCCGAGGTACGACGCCGTCGACCCGCGCCGGACCGTCGACGTGCGGATGGACGGGGTCACCGAGGCCATCGAGGTGGTCGACCTGAGCGTCATGGAACGGACCCGGGGACTGAAGGCGGTTCGCGGTGACCTCGGCGACCTCGACACCGAGTCGGTGGCCGTGACCGAGACCTACGCGTTCGACCAGGGCGTCGGGGTGGGAGACCGGGTCCGGATGGAGGTCGGTGGTGAGCGCGTGCGGCCGCGCGTGGTGGCCGTGGTCTCGGACGCCCCCGACCTCTATGCCGAGCTGCTGGTGTCGGAGGCAATGGTTCCCGGGCAGACAGACACCACTCCCGAGCTGGTGTTCGTGGATCCCGCCGACGACACCGACGTCCGCGCCCTGCTGGTGGACACCGGGGCGACGGTGCTGACCGCCGACGCGTGGATCGACCAGGTCGAGGAGCAGACCCGGGCGGGCAACAACCTCGGCCTGTGGGTGCTGCTCGGTCCGGCCGGGTTGTACGCCGGCATCGCGATCGTCAACGCGGTGCTGATCGGGGCCTCGCAGCGCCGTGCCCAGCTACGCACGGTCGCTCTGCTGGGTGCCACCGAGCAGCAGCGTCGCCGGATGGCGCTGTGGGAGGCGGGCCTCGTCGGCGTGACCGCGGTGCTCGTCGGAGCGGCGGTGACCGGGTACGTCGGCTGGCTGGTGCGCTCGGCGATCGTGCGGGACCTGGGACCGGTACCGATGACCGTGCCTTGGCTGCCGCTGCTCACCGTGCTGGCGGTGTGCCTGGGCCTGGCGCTACTGGCCGCCCTCGTGGGCTCGCGGCGGCCGCGGGGCTCCTAGTCCTTGACGACCATGAACCGACCCCCGCAATCGGAGGCGGGAAGGTTCACCCGGTTGCCCGGCACGCGCACCCGCAAGACGTAGTAGCCCTCCCTGCGGAGGGTGAAGCGAGGCACGGCGTAGTTGCCGGCGCCGGTCACGCGGGTCTGCCCGGTGCGGGCGGTCCGGCTGCCGCAGCCCGCGTTGTCGGGGTGGGCGAACGGGCCGTGGAGGGTGACCGTCGCCGTCCGCGGCCACGCCTCGGCCGCATCGGCCAGCCGGAAGCGGCCCTTGCTCTTCGAGCCCGCGACGATCCGTTTGTCGCCGGTCGTCACCACGACCCTCGGGCGCGCCTTCACGTAGATGACGTCCTGTGCCCCGAGCAACCGCTTCTTGCCCGCGATCGCCGCTCGAGAGGCGCTCGGCCGCCGCGGGGACAGCAACCGCAGTCGGGTCTCGGGCACGTTCGCCACCCTGACCCGGATCGGCGTCACACCGGCGTCCGGGAGCGGGTAGGTGAGGTTGATCCGGCCGTCCGCGCGCGTGAGGTCGCCCTTCAGGACTCCGTGGGGCGTCTGGATCCGCACCGGCACGAACGGGAGCGGACGGCCGTTGCGGGCCACCACGACGCGGATGCCGAGCCGGACGGAGTCGCCGATGACGGCGACGCCCTTCTGTCGCACCTGGATCTTGTAGGGGCCGGAGCGACGCCGGGAGTCGTCGAGCATGGTCCTGGCCAGGCTGCCCACGACCGCCGACTCCTCGCTCTGCCGGATCCGGCGCTTGCCCGCGTCACCGGACAGGCTCCAACGCCCGCCGGCGAGCAGGTGGAGCAGGGCGGCGTCGACCGCTGCCGACTGGGCGGGGAGCCGTAGCCTGCCGTACTTCGACAGGATCCAGGCCGCCCGGGCGGTCGTTCGACGATCGGCCGAGGACCTCGGCGCCTTCCCGAGCAGCCGCTCCACGAACCGGCCCGGCTTGTACGACGTGGCGCGGTCCGAGGCCGCCGGGTCGACGCGGTAGAGGACCGGGCCGTTGCGACCCCAGCGCCGGGCACCGATCCACCCGCCCGCCGCCTTGCCGGTGTCGGCGATCCGGTATCCGGACCACTCGAGCATCGGCCGCGGCGCCGTCCGCTGGCCGGCTCCCGGCTCGTCGGCGGCCGGCGTGACGCTGCTCGACGGCGCCGTGGTCGCGACGAGGACTGCCGCCATCACCAGGCCGACGAACGCCGGCCCGGCGGTCCTGAGCGCCCTCATCGGGCTTGCGGGTCGTCGGGGTCGATGGGCTCGGTGGGCCCGGGCAGCGAGCTGCCGTCGTCGCCACCGCCGTTGCCCCCGTTGCCGCCGCCGCCGTCGTTGTCGGCGGGCGGCGGGTCGTTGGCCGGAGGGGGCACCGGGGTCTCGTCGGGCGTGGTGTCGACCGTGACGACGGTCGGCGGCTCCACGGGCGGCTCGACCACGAAGCTGCCGGTCACCGGCCGCTCGCCCGGAGCCCGCACCTCCCAGCGGTACGCACCGGCCACCAGGTCGTCGACGTCGAGAGTCCGGGTCGTCGCCTTCGCCGTCTGCAGGGCCCACTGCCAGGCCCCGCCGTCACCGGACACCGCCGCGGCCCGCACGGTCACGCGCGCGGCCCGGCCGGTCGTGAGCCGGAGCTGGAACCCGTCCGTGTCGGGGTTGACGACCACGTCACGGATGCCGGGCAGGAGCTTCAGCCGGTTGCCCGCGATGACCGCCTGCTCGGCGGGCGTCGCGGGCTCGTCGACCTGCGGCTGGGTGAGCGGCGGCGGCTCGTTCTCGGAGGTGGCCTCCGGCGTCTGGTCGTCGCTCTTGGCGAGCTCCATGAGCACGCCGCCCGCCAGGACGGCAGCGATGGCGGCGTACGCCACACCGACCGCGATCCGGGTCCGCTGGACGCGCAGTGGGGCCTTCGCCGGACGGCGCGCGTGCCGCGTGATCGGGATCGGGGCCGCTCGCGAGCCGGCCGGCGCGAGCAGGCTGGTCACGGGGAAGGTGTCCTCGACGTCCGTCACGGCGCCGTCGGGGTGGATGACCAGCCGCTTCTCGTCGTCGCCCCAGCGCAGGACCGCACGCACCGGGCGTCCGAGAGGCTGAGCCACCTGCCGTGCAGCCGCGTGCACGCCGAGGTGCATCGCGACCGTCGTGTCGGGCCCGCCCGCGGAACCGCGGTCGACCACGACACCGTCGACGGTGACGGCGTCGCCCGACACCTCGATCTCCACGACCGGGTGCGCAGGCACCATCGATTCGTCCACCGCAATCACTCCCGAGTGGTGAGGTTGCCAGCGGGCAGCACGGACCGGTCGCCGGACACGAGATGCTCCCTTCCCCAGAGGTCGAACCGGGCCAACATAGCCTCGATTAGTCAGGGGCAAAATGGCCGATCGGTCAGTTTTGGCCACGGGCTGACCACCCGGATGTGTCAGTCCGCCCGGGTGAGGTGGTCGGGATCCAACGCCTGCGAGCGTTCCGACGCGAGGGGGTGCACGCGATCTCGACAGGAGCACCTGGCTCGTCTCAGGAGGCCCTGTCAGCGACCCTGAACCGCTCGGTGCAGTCGTCGAAGACCTCCAGCAACCGGCCGCTGTAGTGGTCGCGCAGCACGCCCCGGAACGCGTCGACGTAGGGGCGGCCCTTCTTCCAGCGCAGGCCGGTCCACGGCAGCTGGAAGCCCTCGATCGCCAGCTCCTCGACCTGCTCCCGGGGCAGGTCCAACCGAAGGGAGAACAGGTTGCCGCGGTTCGCCCGATACCTGGTCCGGTGGCTCTCGGGGAACTGGTCGAACAGGTACTTCGGGCCGACACCGTTGGCGTTGCGCTGCGTCTTGTAGACGTTGAGGTCGTGGTGGAAGAGCACCTTCGGCCCGGTCAGCCTCGGAAGCAGGCACAGGGTGTCGATGAGCGGCCAGGGATGTTGGTGGTTGCCGTCGACGAACCCCATGTCGAAGGTGTCCTCCCAGCCGGCGACGTCGATCGAGGTCAACGGGGAGCGGAGCTCGACGGTCACCCGGTCGCCGGCGTACAGCTCGGGCACGAGGAAGCCGGTCGCCCGCGACGGATCCTTGTAGAAGCGTTCACTGACGTCGACGCTGACGAGGCGTCGTCCGCCGTTGTCGTGGAGCATCCGCGCGAGCAGCCCGGTCGAGAGCCCCGAGGACGTACCGAGCTCGATGAACGACTCCGGGCGGTGCTCCTCGATGGCCCGGAGCATCCACCCGGCCTCGCTGGCCGTGACGGGACCTGACCCCTCCACCTTGTGCTGGGCGTGCAGCCGCCGCAGCTCCTCCCCCAGCATGCGACCGACGCTACCCCAGGCCGTCCGAGGTGGCCGCGCGCTCAGGCCGGCGGAGGCGTCAGCCGTGGATGCCGGTGGACGTCCTTGTAGAGCAGGTAGCGGAACCGCCCGGGGCCGCCGGCGTAGCAGGCCTGCGGGCAGAAGGCGCGCAGCCACATGAAGTCGCCCGCCTGCACCTCCACCCAGTCCCGGTTGAGGAGATACATGCCCTTGCCCTCGAGCACGTAGAGGCCGTGCTCCATCACGTGGGTCTCCGGGAAGGGGATGGCGCCGCCCGGCTCGAAGTTGACGATGTTGACCTGCATGTCGTGGCGTACGTCGTCGATGCCCACGAACCGCTGCGTGCTCCACGCGCCGTCGGTGTCGGGCATCGGGGTCGGCGCCACCTCGCTCTCGTTGGTGACGAACGCCTCGGGCACCTCGATCCCGTCGACGCGTTCGTAGGCCTTGCGGATCCAGTGGAACGTCGCGGTGCCGTCACCGCCGTTCCTTGCGCTCCACTCCGTGCCAGGCGGGAGGAACGCATAGCCACCGGGGCCGAGCACGTGGGCGATGCCGCCGATGGTCAGGCGCAGGGTGCCGTCGACCACGAGCAGCACCGCCTCGGCGGCCGGGTCCGGCTCGGGGCGGTCCGAGCCGCCGTCGCCGCCCACCTCGACGACGTACCAGCTGAACGTCTCGGCGAAGCCCGACAACGGACGGGCCAGGATCCAGCCGCGGGTGTCGCGCCAGTGCGGCCAGTGGCTGACCACGATGTCGCGCATGGTGCCGCGGGGCAGCACGGCGTAGGCCTCGGTGAAGACGGCGCGGTCGGTGGTCAGCTCGTGCTGACCGGGGTGCCCGCCGCGCGGGACGTAGTAGCTCATCCGTCTCCCCTTCTCAGCAGCCGACCTCGGGGCGGTCCGTCCGGGTCGACCGGCGACCCGCGCAGCCAGGTCCGCCGGACCGTGCCGGAGAGCGTACGCCCGGCGTACGCCGACACGGGGTTCTTGTGCCACAGGCGCGCGGGGTCGACCTCGAACGTCTCGTCGGGCGCGAAAGCGCACAGGTCGGCATCGGCGCCGGAATCGATCCGGCCCTTGCGGTCGAGGCCGACCAGCCGGGCCGGCCCCTCGGCCATCCAGCCCACCACGGTGGCCAGGTCGAGGCCGCGGCGACGGGCCTCGGTCCACACCGCCGGCAGTCCCAGCTGGAGCGAGGCGATGCCGCCCCACGCCTCCCCGAAGTCGCCGGTGTCGAAGCGCTTGAGCTCGGGCACGCACGGCGAGTGGTCGCTGACCACGGCATCGATGGTCCCGTCGGCCAGCGCCTCCCAGAGCAGGTCGCGGTTGGCGGCGTCGCGGATCGGCGGGCAGCACTTGAACTCGGTGTGGCCGTCCTGCACCTCCTCGGCGGTGAGCGTGAGGTAGTGCGGGCAGGTCTCGACCGTCAGCCGTACGCCGGCTGCGCGGGCCGTCCGGATCGCCGGCAGCGCCTCCGCGGCCGACAGGTGGACGACGTGCGCCCGCGCACCCGTGAGCGACGCGGTGCCGATGAGCCGCTCGATCGCGGACCGCTCGGCGCTCGGCGGGCGGGAGGCGACGAACCCGGCGTAGTCGCGGCCGCTCGCGTCGGTGACCTCCGCGGCGTCCTCGGCGTGCGCGATCAGCAGCGCCCCGAGCCGGCCGGTCTCCTCGAGCGCGTTGGCCAGGCCAACCGCGCTGAGCTCCGGGAACTCCTCCACGCCGCTGGGCAGCAGGAAGCACTTGAACCCGAAGACCCCTGCCGCGTGCAGCGACTCGAGATCTGCCAGGTTGGTCGGCACCGCGCCGCCCCAGAACCCGACGTCGACATAGACCTGCGTCCAGGCCGCCGCCATCTTGACCTCCAGCCCGGCGACCGTGGTGGTCGGCGGGATGCTGTTGAGCGGCATGTCCACGATCGTGGTCACCCCGCCCGCGGCCGCGGCCCGCGTCGCGCTGGCGAAGCCCTCCCACTCGGTGCGGCCGGGTTCGTTGACGTGGACGTGGGTGTCGACGAGACCGGGCAGCAGCACCTCGTCGTCGGCGAGCTGCACCACCTCGGCCCCGCTCGGATCGACGTCCAGGCTCTCGACCGCGGTGATCACGCCGTCGCGGACCCGCACGCCCGCCGCCACCTCACGCCCGCCGATGACCGCCCGACGGGCCCGGAAGAGCTGCTCAGGAGCCACGGTAGGTGGAGTAGCCGAACGGGCTCAGCAGCAGCGGCACGTGGTAGTGGTCGTCGGCGCCGACCGCGAACGTCACCACGACCTCGGGGTAGAACGCGTCGGCGCCGAGGTAGCCGCCGGTGTCGAACCGGAGCGCGTAGGAACCCTCCTGCAGGTCGCCGCCCAGCGAGCCCACCCGGCCGTCGGCGTCGGTGACCCCGTCGGCGACCGCCGAGCCGTCGCTCGCGGACAGCTCGACCCGCAGCCCGGCCGCCGGCCGCCCGCGCGCGGTGTCCAGGACGTGCGTGCTCAGCGTCGCCATCACTCCTCCCCCACCGTCTGTCCCAGCCGCAGCAATGCGATCTCGCGCAGCTGCTGCACCGTCTCGTCGCGCTCGGCCGCGGGGTCGTTGCCCAGCCGCCGCTCGAGCTCGGCCAGGATCTGCGGGCCGGTGCGGCCCGAGGCGCGGATCAGGAAGACCCGGTCGAACCGCTCCTCGTAGGCCACGTTGCCCGCGGCGATCCTCGTCGCGATGTCGTGGTCGGCCGGGTCGACGCCGGCCTGCTCGCGTGCGGAGTACGCCGCGTCGTGGCCCACGCTGGCCCGCTCGCCGATCCGAGGGTGCCGGGCCAGAGCCGCCTCGAGCTCCTCGTCGTCGAGCTCGGCGGCCCGCTCGGCCACGGCACGCAGCGCGCCCACGTCGGCGTAGGGCCGGCCGGCGAGCACGGTGTCGGCCCAGCGCGGCACGTCGAGGCACGCCGTGAGTCGCTCCCGGGCCTCGGCCTCGGGCAGCGTGTTGAACTCCTCCAGGCTCATTCGGGCTCCCTCGCCACGGTGGCCTCGATCAGCCCGTAGGGGCGGTCCGCCGCGATGAAGACCTCGCCCGGGTTGTCGAGCCCGAACGGCGCCAGGTCGACCAGGAAGTGGTGCTTGTTGGGCGCCGCGAACGACACCTCCGCGATCGTGGGCACCCGCTCCAGCAGCATCCGGCCCATGGCGTACAAGGTCTCCTGCAGCGCATGGCTGTAGGTGCCGGCGTAGGCCTCCAGCAAGGTCGCCCGGGCGGTGCGGTGCGCCTCGTCCCAGTCGGCGCCGATCACCTGCTCCGCCGTGTCGTGGGCGTGCCGCCAGCGGGCGGTGAGCGAGGTCGCCAGGATCCGGTCGTCGGCGTCGGCCAGCGTCGTGTACTCGTCGCGCAGGAAGCCCTTGAACTCCGAGTCGGTGGACTTGAGCACCACCAGGTCGGTGAGGCCGGACTCGATCCGAACGCCGTCGGCGGTCACGTCGGCCTCGACCGTGCGGACCTCACCGCCGCGTCGCACGAACGTGTGGTCGTGCTCGTCCGGCCCGATCGCGACCCGCTCCCAGGGGTACTCCTCCACCCGCACCAGCACACCGGTCGCTGCCGGGGTGGCCTCGAGCAGCCGGGAGCCGAGCCGCACGGCGTACTCCTCGGGGGAGTCGACGCCGTGCTCCTTGGCGAACGCGAACGCGGTGTTCTTCTGGGTGTCGGTGGGCAGCACCTCGGCCTGGTCGCCGGTGACGTGGGCGTCGGAGAAGTCGCCCCGGATCGCGCTGGACACGTTGAGGTCGCGGATCTCGTGGCGCGCGGTGTCGCGGTAGATGCGCACCACGCGCGACTCCGCCTTGCCGTACTGGTTGGCGCCGAGGACGATGCCCATCTCACCCTCCGTGCCGGCCGGCGTGCTTGCGGATGTTGGCGAGGTCGAGGCCGGTGGCCGACCGCAGCTCGCCGCTGGTGACCGCGCCGCACTCGTGGCCGCGCAGCAGGAACCCAGCCAGCGCCCGGGCCGTGGCCGGCTCGTCGATGATCCCCGTGCTCTGGCGGCCGAGGTAGTCGCGCAACCGGCGCCCGGCCTCGGTGAAGCCGTTGCGGTAGAACGCGAAGGTGGCGGCGAACCGGGTGGGGAGCTGCGCCGGGTGCAGGTCCCAGCCCTGGTAGAAGCCGCGCTCGAGCGACCTCGTGACCAGCCGGTGGTGCAGCGCCCAGGCCTCACGGACGTCGACCGCCTCACCGACCGGGATCCGGTTGGTGGAGCCGTCGGCGAGGCGTACGCCGGTGCCCGCGGCCGCAACCTGCATCACCGCCTTGGCGTGGTCGGCGGCGGGGTGCTCGAGGCTCTGCTGGGCCGCGGCGATGCCGCAGGACGCGGAGTAGTCGTAGGTGCCGTAGTGCAGGCCGGTGCAGCGGCCCGCGGCGGCGTGGATCATCCGGGCGACCAGGGCGGTGCCGTCGGGTCCGAGGACCGCCTGCGGGGTCTCGACCTGGATCTCGAAGCGCAGGGTGTCGGGGGCCGGCTCCAGGCGCTCGGCCACCAGCACCATCGCCTCGACCTGGGCCACCGAGGTGACCTTCGGCAGGGTCACCACGAAGCCGTCGGGGATCTGGCCGAGCCCCTTGAGGAACGTCGCCAGCGTGCGGATGCCGCGCTCCCTGGTCTCGCGCTCGAGGCTCTTGAACCGGATGCCCTGGAACGGGCTGGCCGCTCCCTCGTCCAGCGACTGGCGGAGCGCGGCGGCCGCCGAGCGCGCGGCGGCGTCCTCCTCGTCGTCGGGGCGCACGCCGTACCCGTCCTCGAAGTCGATGCGCAGGTCCTCGACGGGCTCGTCGTCGAGCTTGCGGAGCACCCTCTCGAAGAGGTCCTCGTCGCCGCCGATCACGTCGAGGAAGTCGGCGGCGCCACTGATCACGCTGGCCTGGGCAGCACGGCCGTGGTCGTGGACGGTCTGGGCGGTGAACTGGTCGGCCGGCACGTAGACCGTGTGCACCGGCTGGCGACCCTCACGGTCCCCCGGGTAGCTCTCGCCTAGCGCGGCGTCGGCCTCGGCCAGGTGCTGGTCGAGGTCGGCGATCAGGCCGGCGATGTCCATGGTGGAACCCTAGGGTAGGCGGGGTCGCGTGGCCCTAGGGTTCGGGCGTGCGCTACTCCATCAGCTCGGCGTTCCAGCCGGTCGAGCACCTGATCCCGATCGCCAGGGCGGCGGACGAGCTCGGCTACCACGCGATCTCGGTGCCCGACCACGTCGTCGACCTCGAGGAGCTCTCGACGCCGTACCCCTACACGAAGGACGGCTCGCGTCGGTGGGACCTCGACACGCCGTGGCCGGACCCGTGGGTGCTGATCGGGGCGCTGGCCGCGGTCACGACCCGAGTGCGCTTCTTCACCAGCGTCTACGTCCCCGCCCTGCGCAGCCCGTTCCAGGTCGCCAAGTCCGTCGGTACGGCGGCCGTGCTGTCCGGCGACCGGGTCTCGCTGGGCATCGGCATCGGCTGGTGCCGCGAGGAGTTCGAGCTGCTCGACCAGACCTTCGGCAACCGGGGTCGTCGTACCGACGAGGCGCTGGAGCTGATGCGCACCTTGTGGGAGCCGGGCTGGACGGAGTTCGAGGGCGACTTCTACGAGGCGCCCCGGCTCACCATGAACCCCGCCCCCGCCGAGCGGATCCCGATCTACGTGGGCGGGCTGTCGGAGATCGCCTTCGCCCGCGCCGCGCGGCACGACGGATGGGTCGGCGACCTCTACACGATCGAGGAGGCCGCTGCGCACGCAGAGCGGCTAGCCGCGATCCGCGCCGAGCAGGGCGCGACCGGTGACTTCGCGGTGATCACCGCGCTCACCGACGCCTTCCTGCCCGAGCACTTCGCGGAGGCCGAGGAGCGCGGCATCACCGACGTCTGGACCGCACCGTGGGCCTACTACCACGGCATGGACGCCACCTTGGATCAGAAGATCGAGGGGATGGAGAGGTTCGCGAGCGACATCATGCGCGACGACGGCGGCGGGCCCTGATTCTCGACGATGTTGCACCCCTGCTCACCGGGGAACTCGTCCAGCGGGTCACGAGCACCCTCGTAGCGCACCACGCCCTCGCCGGGCTGGTCGTTGGAGGCGGCACCGCAGTAGATCCGGTCGTAGGAGTTGTCGTCGGTCAGCCAGATCGTGTCGAAGCCCTCCTCGCCGAAGACCCGGTCCACGCCGTCGCCCGGAATGATGACGTCGTTGCCCTCGTCGCCGGTGATGCCACCGGAGTTGCTGTTGCCGTTGCAGGGTGAGTTCTCGCCGAAGCCGGGGCACGAGTCGTCGCCGTCGCCGGAGTCGAGGTAGTCGGCGCCCGGGCCGCCGTCGAGCTGGTCGCTGCCGGCCTCGCCGTAGACCTCGTCGTCACCGTCCGCACCGGACACGTGGTCGGTGCCGTCGCCGCCCCAGAGCTTGTCGTTGCCGGCGAGACCCTGGACGTAGTCGCTGCCCGCGTCGCCCCAGCCCCTGTCGTTCTCGGTGCCCAGGTTGAGGTGGTCGTTGCCGTCGCCGCCGTGGCTGGTGTCGTTGCCACCGCCGCCACTGACCCGGTCGTTGCCGTCGCCGCCGTTCACGGTGTCGTCTCCCGCGCCGCCGTTCAAGGCGGGGTCGTTGTCGGCGCCGCCATCCATCACGTCGTCGCCGGAGCCGCCGCTGACCTTGTCGTCGCCGGCTCCGCCGAGGCCGACGTCGTTGCCGGCGTTCAGCACCAGGTCGTCGTTGCCGCTCTCACCCTCGACGCGGTCGTTGCCACCGCCACCGCTGACCCGGTCCGGGCCGCCACGGGCCTTGACCTTGTCGTTGCCCGCCAGCGCGCTGATCCGGTCGGCCTTCTTGGTGCCGACCAGCGAGTTGTTGCCGGAGTTGCCGGTGATCGTCCGAGCCTCCGCCGGCACCACGGCCAGACCGAGCATCGTCACCGCCGCACACGCCACGACCGCGCGGACACGCCGCTTCCCGAAACCCATGTTCTCTCCAGTGTTGAGGGGCACCCTGCGGTGAAGTCTGGCACCGCGCCGCCGACCGTACGTGGGAACCGAGATATCCGTGAAACCCGCGAACGGGCCGCGACGACAGCGCCGACCATGAAGGCGGCCGCGTACACGACGTACCAGCCGGACAGCGCGATCCAGCCCGTGCCGAGGTCGAGCTCGATGTGGTCGCCGTGCGGGACGAGCCGTACGACGTGCGTCCAGAAGACGAGCAGGGTCGGGAGCAGGAGCGCGCGGGCCTCGTACCACGCGAGCGCCAGCAGCGGCACGCACCAGACCCAGTGGTGGCTCCACGAGATCGGCGACATCAGCAGACCCGTCAGCGCCGCGACGAGCAGACCCCACGTGTCGCCCAGCCGGCGACAGCAGTACGCCGCAGCCGCCAGGCCGGCGACGGCCACCACGACCGTGGCCACCGTGCCCAGGGCACCGGTGTCCAGAGTGTGCGTGGCCCGGACGATCCAGCCCCGCACGGTCTGGTTGAGCGAGTTCTCCAGCCGACCCACGCGCGCAGGATCGAAGACGTGGTGTGTCCAGTACGCCCAGGTCGACGAGGGGGCGAGCACGGCCGAGACCACCATCGTGACGAGCAGGGTGACGACCGCTCCCAGCGCCGCGCGGAAACGTCGCGTGACGAGCAGGTAGACGATGAAGATCCCCGGGGTCACCTTCAGCGCGGCGGCGAGTCCGATGCCGACCCCACGCCAGCGGGAGTCCTCCGGCAGCGAGAAGTCCCAGAGCACCAGGCACAGGATGAGCAGGTTGATCTGCCCGAATCCGTTGCTCGACATCACCGGCTCGCACCACAGCGCGACGGCGGCCAGCAGCGGCACGGCCACGCGCAGGTCGACGGGCGCGCTGAGCCGGCGCAGCGAGAGGTACGACGCGACCACCAGCAGCGCGAGGTTGACCGGCAGCGAGAGCAGGCCCGCGACGTCGCCCGGCACGAGGAGCAGCGGGGTGAACACGGCCGCCGCGAACGGCGGGTAGGTGCCGAGGCCGTGGACGCCCGGCAGCGGGCCGTAGAGATCCGGCCCGTCGCGCAGCGCCTCGGCCTCAGCGCGGTAGACCGAGACGTCCGAGAAGCCCGCCGGGTGCCACACGAGCACGTACAACAGGTAGAGCGCCGACGAGACGGCGAGCACCAGCCACGCACGCCTTTGGAGGGTCACGCTCGGACGCTAGGAATCCCATGCGGCCGCTGCCTCCACCTCAGGTGCCGAGGGCCTGAACGAAAGGACAAGCGAGGTCAAACCTCAGCGGGTCACTCCCACTCGATGGTGCCGGGCGGCTTCGAGGTGATGTCGACGGTGACCCGGTTGATCTCGCGGACCTCGTTGGTGATGCGGGTCGAGATCCGCTCGAGCACGTCGTAGGGCAGCCGGGCCCAGTCGGCGGTCATCGCGTCC
>DASTDJ010000268.1:0-21755 GCA_035710425.1 Nocardioides sp. | reverse complement strand
CGACGGCACGCCCGGGGCGGGCCGAACCGCCTCCGATCAACCCCGTGCCACGCCCGACGTAGCCGGCCCACCGGGCCGACTGCGTCGGATGCGGAGCACAAGACACCTCCCCGTGAACGGCCTCGGACCAGAGATGGACGAGGCCGCGTCAGAACTGTGCTGAACGTCGCTGGCACGGACGTCGGCACGACCACGCCGGGGAGAGGGGTCCAGCTGGCCCCTCTTCCTAGCCTGGGTGAGCCTCAGGGGGATCGCCACCACTATTGGTCGGCCGCACCGCGGGCTGTCTGCTACCGATCCGGCGCTCCCGGTGCTGTGATACTGCACGGTGTGCTGGACGATGCGGTCCTCGCGGACTGGTGTCTGCGACACCTTGGTGCGCCGCTCGAAAGCGTGCTCTTCCGCTCCGGGCACGTCTCCGAGGTTGTCGGGGTCGAGCTGTCCAGCGGTCTGCACGTGGTGGTGAAGGCTCGCCGGTTCCAGCCTCGCATCGCTGGCTGTGTGCGCGTCCAGGCGGCGCTGGCTCGCGCGGGGTTTCCCTGCCCGCAACCGCTGACGGCCGCGACACGGGTTGGCCGGCTCACGGTCACGGCCGAGGCGGCGGTGCCCGGTGGCCAGCCTCTGCCTCCCGACGGAGGAGCGGCGCCGTTCGCGGCCCTCCTCGCTCGCCTCATCAGGACTGCACCCGCCCCAGCGAGTGTCCCCGACCTCACGCCTTCTCCTCCGTGGAGCGGATGGGACCACCCCGGGCGGCGCCTGTGGCCGGACTTCGATGAGCACGGTCATGACCTGAACCTGGTCACGGGACCCGAGTGGATCGATGACGCTGCTCGACGGGTCCGGGAACGACTCGCCTCCAGACCCGGGCGAGCGGGTATCGGCCATGGTGACTGGGAGTCGCAGAACATGCGATGGACAGGCGCAGATCCTTTCGTCGTGCACGACTGGGACAGCGTCATCGCTCAGCCCGAGGCGGCCATCGTGGGCCTGGCGGCGGCGGTGTGGCCGCGTGAGGCGAAGCCGGACCAGACTGCCTCGGTGGCGCAGACCGACGACTTCATCACCAGCTACCAGCTCATCGCGGGTCGGGAGTGGGACGCCTCAGAGGTCCGAGACGCGTGGGCGGCGGGTCTGTGGGTTCGCCTCTTCGATGCCAAGCAGGAAGTGGGTGAAGGCGGCGGCCCACAACTCGATCGCCTCGCCGGTGATGTCGACGAACGGCTCGATCGGGCTGCCCTCAGGTAGCGACGAGCCGGGCCGTACGTCGAGCCAGGATCAGCTGCGCCGCATCGCACGCTTCAGGCGACGGACCGGGCCGGACGGGTCGGGGTGACCGGGCCGTCCGGTCTCGAGACGCTTCTTCTCGGCGCGCAGCTTCTGCACCCGACCGCGCAGGACGTTCTCCTTGGCGCGCCTGCGGAGCAGCTCGTCGAGCAGGCCCTCCCACACGGCGGGCAGCCGGGCGATGTCGATGCCCACGTCGCGGGTCGCCTCCGCCCCCGCTCTTCGCGCGATCCACACCGGCTCGTCGGCGCGCAGCTTCATCCAGGCGCTCACCGGCTCCCCCAGCAGCTCGCCCGGGGTGACCCTCCGCAGCGAGAGCCCGGCTTCCATCAGGCGGGTCTCGAAGTCGTCGCCGTAGTAGCGCACGTGGTCTTCCTGGCCGAACCGCGCAAGGCGCTCATCGGGCGACGCGTCGGGGTCCTCGTCGGTCCTCGTCCCCGGCCGCCACGGCACCTGGAGCAGCGCGGCACCGCCCGGCGACAGGACCCGCGCGATCTCGCCCATCGCAGCGCGGTCGTCTGAGATGTGCTCGAGCACGTGGTAGCAGACCAGGAGGTCGATCGAGCCGTCCCGGTGCGGCAGCCGGGTGAGATCGGTGAGGGCGTCGACCAGCCGGCTGTCGAAGCCGAGGTCGGTGCGCAGGTGGTGGCGGGCACCCAGCTCGGCGAGCAGCGGCGTGGTCTGCCGTGACGGCGCCACCTCGAGCAGTACGTCGATGTCGCCCAGCGCGGGCCGCAGGAGGCCGAGCAGGACGGCGAGGAACCGGTGTCGCTCGAGGCTGCCGCAGCGCGGGCAGGCGGCGTCGGGTCGTCCGCCCGGCCCCTTCCGGAACTCGCGTTTCACGACGCTGTTGCACGCCGGGCAGTAGCGACGCGGGTAGTCCGCCAGGTCGACGGCCTCTGGCTGCTCGGTCTCGCTCATGGTCGCGCTCACGGTATCGACTCGAGGACCGACCTGATCTCGGCGGGGATGGGGGTGACCGCACGGTCGGGCCCGGAGACGTACACGTGCACGAACCGACCCTCGGCCGCCGCCTCGTCCGACTCTCCCTGGAACAGCCCGATCCGGTAGATCACCGACGACGTGCCGAGCTTCTCGAGCCGCAGGCCCATCTCGACCGGCAGTGGGTAGCCGATCTCGCGGAAGTAGCGGCAGGACACCTCGGCGACCACCCCGATGGCCGGCAGCGACCGGATGTCGGTGCCGGCGGCCTCGGCGAGGTGAGCGTTGACGGCGGTGTCGAGCAGCTCGAAGTAGCGGGCGTTGTTCATGTGCCCGTAGACGTCGTCGTCGGCCCAGCGGGTGGTGGCGGTGCGCCAGACGCCGTAGTCGGAACGCGTGGGGACGTCGCCGGGCATCCCTATGCCGGCTCGGCTTCGCGGAGGCGCTGGCTGATCACCGTGCTCACGCCGTCGCCGCGCATGGACACGCCGTAGAGCGCGTCGCCGACCTCCATGGTGCGCTTCTGGTGGGTGATCACCAGCAGCTGGGACTGGGCCCGCAGCTCCTCGTAGATCTCCAGCAGCCGGCCGAGGTTGGTGTCGTCGAGTGCCGCCTCGACCTCGTCGAGGATGTAGAACGGCGAGGGCCGGGCCTTGAACAGCGCGACCAGGAACGCCACCGCGACCAGCGACCGCTCACCACCCGACAGCAGCGAGAGCCGCTTGACCTTCTTGCCCGCGGGGCGTGCCTCGACGTCGACGCCGGTGGCGAGCATGTCGCCGGGCTCGGTGAGGATCAGGCGGCCCTCGCCGCCAGGGAACAGCCGGGAGAACGTCTCGTCGAACGCCTTGCTGACGTCGGCGTAGGCCTCGGTGAAGACCTCCTCGACGCGCTGGTCGACCTCGCGGACGATGTCGAGCAGGTCCTTGCGGGTGGCCTTGAGGTCCTCGAGCTGCTCGGTGAGGAACTTGTGCCGCTCCTCCATCGCTGAGAACTCCTCGAGCGCCAAGGGGTTGATCCGGCCCAGCTGAGCCAGCGCCCGCTCGGCGGTGCGCAGCCGCTTCTGCTGCTCCTCGCGCACGAACGGCGTCGGCTCGGGCGTCTCCTCGCCCTCCGGGACCTCTCCGGTGAACGGGATGAGCGTCTCGGGGCCGTAGTCGCCGACCAGACCGGCGGCGTCGAGCCCGAGCTCCTCGAGCGCCTTCTCCTCGATCTGCTCGATGCGCATCCGCTGCTGGGTGCGGGCCATCTCGTCGCGGTGGACGGAGTTGACCAGCTCGTCGTGCTCGCGGCCGAGCTCGCGCAGCCGGCCGCGCACGGTGAGCAGCTCCTGCTCGCGACCGCCGCGGGCCGCCTCGACCGCCTGTCGCTGCTCGGTAGCCAGGTGGAGAGACACCTCGAGCCGCTGCAGGACCTGGGCCACGGCGATGCCGACCGCCTCGGCGGCCCGGCCCTCACGGATCAGCCGCTCGCGGCGCTCGGCGGCGCGGGTCCGAGCCTGACGCTCGGCCTCCGCGGCCCGGACCAGCTGGTCGACCCGGCCGTGCAGGGCACGCGCTCGTTCCTCCGACGTACGCAGCGCGAGGCGGGCCTCCATCTCTGCCTGGCGGGCGCCCTTGGCGCCCTCGGCGAGACGCTCGCTCTCTCCCGTGTCGGGCTCCTCCTCGGGCGACTCCTCGGCCGTGACGAGCCGCTGCTCGAGCTCGGCCAGACCGGCGAGGTCCTGGTCGCGCGCTGCCTCGGCCTGCTCGATCGCCGTGACCAGGCGCTCGGCCTCCCCGCGAGCCGCACGCGCCTGGGAGCCGAACTGTCCGAGCTCCTCGGCGACGGCCGCGAGGGTGGCGTCGGACTCGTGCAGCTTGGCGAGGGCGACGTCGACGCGCTTCTGCGCCTCCAGCCGCTCACTCTCGAGGCGGGACATGTCGAAGCTCAGGCGCTCCGCGGCGGCCACCGCCTCGGCCAGCCGGGCCTCGGCCTCGTCGACCGCCGCCTGGATCTCGATCAGGCTCTGCTGGGCGGACGAGCCGCCGGCGGCGAAGTGGGCGCCGAACACGTCGCCGTCGCGGGTGACGGCGGTGACGTCGGGCACAGCGGCCACCAGAGCGCGGGCCGCGCGCAGGTCGTCGACGACCGCGGTCTTGAACAGCAGCCGACCCAGGGCGGGGCGCAGGGTCTCGGGGCACTCCACGATGTCTCGGGCGTACGTCGCGCCCGCGGGCAGCGCGGGCCAGTCGGCGTCGGCCACGGGGCCGGCGCCGAGCAGCAGCCCGGCGCGGCCCAGGTCGCCGTCCTTGAGCCGGCCGATCGCTGCCACGGCGGCGTCGGCGTCGGTCACCGCGACCGCGTCGGCCGCCGAGCCGAGCGCGCTGGCGACGGCCGCCTCGTAGCCGCTGCGCACCGTGAGCAGCGCGGCCACCGAGCCGAGCAGCCCGGACACCTGGTCGGAGGCGGCGAGCAACGCGCCCGCGCCGTCCTTGCGGTTGAGGCCCATCTCGAGCGCGTCCTTGCGGGCGGCGAGGGTGGACCGGTCGCGGTCGGCCTGCTGGGCCTCGTCGCGCGCCTTGGCGAGCCGCTCCTCGATGTCGTCGAGCGCGGCGACCGCGGCCTCGTGCTCGGCGTCGAGACCCTCCTCGCCCGCGTCGAGACCGGCCACCCGGGTCTCGAGGGCGGTGAAGTCGCGCTGGGCCCGCTCGGCCCGGGCGAGGACGTCCTCGCGGGCCCGGCCGAGCCGGCCGATCTCCTCCTCGGCCGCGGCCGCGCGTGACTTCAGCGCGTTGACCTGGCCGTGCAGGCGGGCCAGCCCCTCCCGCCGGTCGGCGGCGGCCCGCTGCAGCCCCGCCACCCGGCGCTCGGCCTCGGCGGCGGCGTCCTCCGCGGCGCGTCGGGCGGTGACGGCGTCCTCGAGGGCACCGCGGTGCGCCTCGACCTGGGTGCCGATCTCCTGCTCCTGGGCCCGGACCCGCTCGGCCTCGGCCTCGAGCTCGTCGGGGTCGCGGCCCTGCTCCGCCGCGGCCTCTGTCGCGCCGGCGGCGTTGCGCATCCGCTCGGCGGCGAGGCTCTGGGTGCCGCGCAGGCGCTCGCGCAGCCCGCCGAGCTGGTAGAGCGTGTCCTGGGCCTTGGTCAGCGCCGGCAGGTCCTCGCGCAGCGCCGCCTCGAGCGCCGCCTCACGCTCGCGGGCGGTGCTCATCTCGGCCTCGACCTGCTCGCGGCGCTCGACCAGGATCGTCTCGTCGGCCATCTCCTGCTCGAGGGCCGACTGGGCGGTGACCAGGTCGTCGGCCATCAGCCGAGCCTTCGCGTCGCGGGCGTCGGCCTGCACGGTCACGGCCTGACGGGCGACCTCCGCCTGGCGGCCCAGAGGCTTGAGCTGGCGGCGGATCTCGGTGAGCAGGTCACCGAGGCGGTGGAGGTTGCCCTCGGTGGAGTCGAGCTTGCGGAGCGCCTTCTCCTTGCGCTTGCGGTGCTTGAGGACGCCCGCGGCCTCCTCGATGAACCCGCGCCGGTCCTCGGGAGTCGCGTGCAGGATCGTGTCGAGCTGGCCCTGGCCGACGATGACGTGCATCTCACGGCCGATGCCGGAGTCGCTGAGCAGCTCCTGGACGTCGAGCAGCCGGCAGGTGGTGCCGTTGATGGCGTACTCGGAGCCGCCGCTGCGGAACATGGTCCGGCTGATCGTGACCTCGGCGTACTCGATCGGCAGTGCGCCGTCGCTGTTGTCGATGGTCAGGATGACCTCGGCGCGGCCCAGAGGCGGGCGGCCGGAGGTGCCGGCGAAGATGACGTCCTCCATCTTGCCGCCGCGGAGGGACTTGGCGCCCTGCTCGCCCATCACCCAGGCGAGCGCGTCGACGACGTTGGACTTGCCGGAGCCGTTCGGCCCGACGATGCAGGTGATGCCCGGCTCGAGCTGCAGCGTGGTCGACGAGGCGAAGGACTTGAACCCCTTCAGGGTCAGGCTCTTCAGGTACAACGCGTGGCTCCTCACCAGGGACGAACAGGCACTGAAACGTGGGGAAGCTCAGCGCCTGCAGCCTACCTGGAGGGTCCCCCGTTCCGAGGGAGGTGGGGGCTTTCAGGCGGTCGCGTTGGCCAGCGCGTCGTCGAGGGCCGCGAGCACCAGGAGCGCGTCGGTCCGGGTGGCGTTCGGCCCCATCAGGCCGATCCGCCACACGGTGGCGGCGTACTCACCGACGCCGGCGCCGATCTCGATGTCGTGGGTCTCCAGCAGATAGCGGCGTACGGCGGCGGAGTCGACACCCTGCGGCACCCGCACCGTGGTCAGCTCCGGCAGCCGGTGCCCCTCCGCGGCGAACAGCTCGAGCCCCATCTTCTGCAGGCCCTCCTGCAGGGTGGTCCCGGCCGCCTCGTGCCGCGCCCAGACCGCCTCGAGCCCTTCCTCCAGGATCCGGGTGAGCCCGCCGTGCAGGCTGGCGACCATCGCGACCGGCGCGGTGTGGTGGTAGGTGCGGCCGCCGCCCTTGGCCTGGGCCTCGCCGACGTACCCACCGAGCAGGCCGAGGTCGAGGTACCACGACTGCGGGCGGTCGACCCGGCGGTCGAAGGCCCGGTCGTTGATCGTGAACGGCGCCAGGCCCGGCGCCACGCCGAGGCACTTCTGGGTGCCGGCGTAGCCGACGTCGATGCCCCAGTCGTCGGCGCGCAGCTCGATGCCGCCGATGCTGGTGACCGCGTCGGTGACGAGCAACGCGTCCCCCTTGGCGGCGCCCAGGGCGGCGATGTCGGAGCGCACGCCCGTGGACGTCTCGGCGTGGACCGCGGCGATGATGGCGGGGCGCTCGTGGGCACCGATGACGCGGTCGACGTCGACCGGCTGCCCCCATTCGTGCTCGACGGCCACGACCTCGGCGCCGCAGCGGGCGGCCACGTCGCACATCCGCTGCCCGAACAGCCCGTTGACCGCCACCACGACCACGTCGCCGGGGTGGACGGTGTTGACGAAGGCCGCCTCCATGCCGGCGGACCCGGTGGCCGAGATCGGCAGGGTCCGGGCATTGGCGGTGCCCCACGCCTGCCGGAGCATGTCGCAGGTCTCGTCCATCATCGCGAGGAAGGCGGGGTCGAGGTGTCCCAGCAGCGGCAGCCCCAGGGCGGCCGTGGCCTCCGGGTAGGGGTTGGACGGGCCGGGGCCGAAGAGGCGGCGATCGAGCAGCATGATCCGACCGTACCCACTCGCACCGGGAGGGGGCCGATCAGACCAGCTCGTGCTGGAACGCCCAGGCCGCGGCCGACGTGCGCGAGGTGACGTCGAGCTTCGCGAAGATGTTGCTCAGGTGGCGGGCCACGGTCTTCTCGCTCAGCACCAGCGCGGTCGCGATCTCCGGGTTGCTGCGGCCCCGGGCCACCAGGCGCAGCACCTCCAGCTCTCGGGCGGTGAGCCCTCCCGCGTTCGCCGGCTCCAGCAGCCGTGCCAGCTCCTGCTCGGCGGGTCTGGCGCCCAGCTCGCGACACAGGTCGCGGGCCGTCGCGAGCTCGATCCGGGCCGACTCCTCGTCACCCAGCAGCCGGCAGGCCCGGCCCACCAGCGCCCGGCACCGGGCCACCTCGTAGCGCGCGCCCACCGACCCCCACAGCGCGAGCGCCTGGCGCAGCCGAGGCAGCGCGGACGCGGCCTCGTCCCCCGCCAGCAGCACGCTCGCCTGCGCGTGCTCCGCCATCGCCCGCAGCGCGGCACAGCCCACCGCGGTGGCGAAGCCCTCGAACTCGTCGGCCAGCCGTCCCGCATCGTCGTGCTCACCGCCGGCCAGCAGGAGCTCGACCGCTCCGGGCAGCAGCTGGGCACGGTGGACGGGGTCACGCGGCTCCGCCAGCAGCCGTCGTACGGCGGCGACCGCGGCGGACGTCCGGCCGCGGGCGTGCCACAGCAGGGCCAGGCCGGGCTGCGGCTCGTAGCCGTACTCCCCCGCCAGCGCGTACGACGCCTCGGCCGCGTCGAGGTCACCCGTCAACCGCTGCACGTCGCCGCGCTCGGCCATGGCGAGCCCGGCGGCGTGTGGCGTCTCGGTCCGCAGGTAGCGCTCGAGCGCGCGGTCGAACTCCTCGATCGCCGCCTGCCAGGCGCCCTGGACCCGCATGATCTGGCCTCGGTGCACTGCGCACTGCCCCGTGAACAGCACCAGGTCGGGCTGCGACTCGCACCACCCGTGCAGGGCCGCGGTCCACTCGGCGACACGGCCGTAGTCGGAGACCTCCTGGCAGCCCTCGATCACCGTGCAGTACACGTGCCCGGCGAACGTCGGTGCGAGCCTCCCGGACGCCACGACGACCATCGACTCGTCGAGCAGGCGCAGCCCGTCGGCCATCCGCCCGGAGTACATCGCCAGCCGGCCCTGCGCGCAGAGGCCGAACGCCATCAGGTCGTCCGCATCGAACCGGCTGCCGTAGTCGACCACCTCTTCCGCCGCGGCCACGGCATCCTCGAACTCTCCCGCCAGCACGTGGCCCAGCACGCGGGGGCAGCGGAGGTAGCCGCGCTCGACGACGTCGTCGGGGTAGGTCGCGAGCAGGCGTTCCCCGCGCCCCACCCAGCCGCCAGCGACCGACGCCTCCCCGGCGAGGACCAGGGTCATCGCCAGCCAGGACGCGGACCGGGCAGCGGCGAGCACGTCACCTGCGTCGTGGTGCACACCGAAGGCGCGCTGCAGGGCCTGGACGCAGTCGTTGTGCCGCCCGAGCAGGTCGGCGGTCATCGCCAGGCGCTCGAGGTCCTCAGCACCCAGGGCCGCCGGATCGGCGGAGGCGAGGGCGCTGTAGGCCGCCATCCAGTCCCGTCGCTCGTAGGCCTCTCGGGCCTGCGCCAGGTCGTCGACAACGCCCATCGCAGCTCACCTCTCTCGGAGGATAGTGGCGTCCGGCGCGGTGCCGCAGCCGCAGGGGTCAGGCAGCGACCGTGACCGCGGTGCGGGTCCGCTCGGCGATGCGGGACGCGACGAAGTCGGCGTCGCGGCCGACGCCCATGAACACCATCGAGGCGAACGCGAACTGGAAGCTCAGCCCGCAGAAGAACAGCCCCGGTGCGTCCTCCACCACGCCTCGGTACTCCACCGGCCAGCCGTCCTCCCCGAAGACCGGCAGCTCGATCCACTGGAACCGCTGCTGGAAGCCGGTGCACCACACCACCGTCTCGGCATCGACGACGCGCCCGTCGTCGAGCAACGGCTTGCCGTCCATGACCCCGACGACCCGCGAGGTGACCCGCTCGACGCCGCGGCGCTCCAGGTCCTCCCGCTTGACGCGCAGGCTGGGCCCGCCGTGGAAGCGCACCTCGGGCATCTCCTTGCGGCCGATCGGCGTACGCCGGGTGAGCACGTGCCGGAACATGAAGCGGATCACCGGGAGCACGACGTGCGCGCGGCGCGACTCGAGGCGCACCGGGATCTGGCCGCAGTCGCGGCCGCAGAGGATGGTGTCGCGGGTCTGCGCGGCCTCGTAGGCGATGTCCATGCCGGAGTGCGAGCCGCCCACGACGAGGACGGTGCCCGGGGCGAGCTGGTCGGGGCGGCGGTACTCAGAGGAGTGCAGCTGCGTGATGCGGGAGTCGAGATCGCCGGCGAACGGCGGGACCGACGGGGTGCGGCCGAACGTGCCGGTCGCCACCACGACGTTGTCGCAGGTGATCGTGTCCGCGCCGATGGTGGCGACGTACCCGCCGCCTGGAGCGGCCTGGAGCCGTTCGATCCGGGTGCTCATCCGCACGGGGAGGTCGAAGTGCAGCGCGTACTGCTCGAGGTACGCCGCCACCTCGTCCTTGCCGGGGAAGTGCCACGGGTCGTCGGCCGGGAAGGGGAGACCGGGCAGGCCGTCGTACTTCGCCGGCGTGTAGAGCCGCAGCGTGTCCCACTGGTGCCGCCAGTTGTCGCCGACCCGCTCCGCGCCGTCGACGATCAGGAACGGCCGTCCGCGGCGCTGCAGGTGGTAGCCGGTGGAGAGGCCGGCCTGGCCGGCCCCGATGATCAGGGTCTCGATGTGTTGGGTGGTCATGTCGGGTCCTTCGCTCGCCGGAAGTGGTCGAGCTCCAGAACACGCGCTCAGGACGGGTGCCGGCATCGGGCGACCCGCTCATCTCCGGTCCTGCGGCGGATGGGTATACCCACCCATCCGGGGCTACAGGATCGCGCCGGGGTTGAGGATGCCGTCGGGGTCGAGGGCGTCCTTGACCCGGCGGGACAGCGCCATCACGTCGGGCCCGACCTGGTCGGGCAGCGCGCCCTTCTTGGCCCGGCCGACGCCGTGCTCGCCGGTGATCGTGCCCCCGAGCCGGATCGCCGCGTGCATGACCTCGTCGAAGGCGGCCCGCGCCCGCTGCTCGGCCGCCGGGTCGGTGGGGTCGAACACGATGATCGGGTGGGTGTTGCCGTCACCGGCGTGAGCGACCACCGGGATCTGGACGTCGTGGGCGTCGGCGATCGTCGCGATGTCGGCGAGCAGGCGGGGCAGCATCGGGATCGGCGCGCCGACGTCCTCCAGCAGCAGCGATCCCTTGGCCTCGATCGCCGGGAACGCCGCCCGCCGCGCCTCGACGAACAGCTCGCCCTCCTCGGGGTCGTCGGTCGCGAACACCTCGGTGGCGCCGGCGGCCTCGAACGCCGTGCGCATCACCTCGACCTCCTCGGCCCGCGCGGCACCCGGCGCGTCGGACTGGGCGACCAGCAGCGCGCCGGCGCGGCGGTCGAGGCCCATCGGCCGGAAGTCCTCGACCGCGTTGATCGACGCCCGGTCCATCAGCTCCATCATCGACGGGCGGAGGGTGCGGCCAACGGCGACGACCGCATCCGCCGCCTCGGCCACGGTCGCGAACGACGCCACCACGGTCGAGCGGGCGGCCTGCGCCGGGACCAGCCTCAGGATCGCGCGGGTGACGATGCCGAGCGTGCCCTCGCTGCCGACGAACAGCTTGAGCAGCGAGAGGCCGGCGACGTCCTTGATCCGCTTCCCGCCGAGCGTCACCAGCGTGCCGTCGGCGAGCACCACGTCGAGGCCGAGGACGTAGTCGGTGGTCACGCCGTACTTCACGCAGCAGAGCCCGCCGGCGTTGGTGGCGACATTGCCGCCGATCGAGCAGATCTCGTACGACGACGGGTCGGGCGGGTACCACAGGCCGTGCTCGGCGGCGGCCGCCTTCACCTCGGCGTTGAACGCCCCCGGTTCCACGACCGCGACCCGGCACTCGGTGTCGATCTCGATGGCCCGCATCCGCTCCAGGCTCACCACGATCCCGGCATCGACCGCCGAGGACCCACCGGACAGCCCGCTGCCGGCGCCGCGGGGCACGACCGGGACGCGGTGCTCGGCCGCCCAGCGCACGGCGACCTGGACCTGCTCGGCCGTCTCGGCGCGCACCACGGCCAGCGGCTTCCCCGCCGTGGCGTCGCGGGACCAGTCGAAGCGGTACTTCTCCATCGCCTCGGGATCGGTGACCACCACTCCGTCGGGGAGCGCCGAGATCAGCTCGGAGGGATCCATCCCCCCATGGAACCATTCACGCTGTTGCCTGCGCCTGCTCGTCCGCGTACGCGATGTGGCCCAGCTGGCGCCAGATCAGCAGCAGCGTGATCCCCGATCCGACGAACGCGAACCAGAACGGCGCGGCCAGGCCCCAGATGTCGGCGATCACACCGCCCAGCGCCTGGCCCAGCACGATGCCGCCGAAGACGCCGACGAGGTAGACGCTGCCGACCCGGCCCTGCAGCTCGGTCGGCACCGCCCGCTGCCGCACGGCGGTGGAGAGCGTCCCCCACACGAACGCGTAGGCACCGAACACCACCATGATCGCGATCGCCACCCACGCCACGGTGTTGACGGCGAGGGCGAGGTGCATGAGCACCTCGAGGGTGAGGCAGGCGCGCATCAGGGCCGCGAGCGGGACCCGCTCCTCCAGCCAGCGGTACCAGGACGTCGAGATCAGTCCGCCCACCGCGGCGGCGGTGGTCAGCAGCCCGAACCCGATCTCGCCCATGCCCAGGCGTTGGGTGGCGTAGAGGACCAGGACCGACCAGGCGGCGCCCCACGTGACGTTGAACGTGATCATCACCAGCGCCAGCGTGCGTACGGCGTGGTGGTGCCAGACCCAGCGGACCCCCTCGACGATGTCTCTGCTCACCCGCGAGCCGGACGCGTCGCGCACCGCGCCCTTGGGGGTCGCGATCCGGGCGACCAGCAGCGCACCCAGCAGCACGACCACCGCCTGGGTCATGAAGGGCACCGCCAGGCCCACGGCGAAGAGGATGGCGCCCAGCGGCGGTCCGGCCATCTGGTTGACGGTGATGAACCCCGCCATCAGCCGTGAGTTCGCCACGCCGAGGTCGCGCTTCTCGACCAGCATCGGGAGCAGGGTGTTGGAGGTGGTGTCGGCGAAGACCTCGGCGACGCCCAGCAGGAACATCGCCACCAGCACCCACGCGATGCTCACCTGGTCGGTGACGATCGCGGCGGTCAGCACCAGCAGGACCACCGCCCGGAGCAGGTCGGAGACGATCACCACGACCCGGCGGTCGAGGCGGTCGGCCAGGGCGCCGGCGTACAGGCCGAACAGGAGCCAGGGCAGGCGCTGCAGCAGTGCAGCCATCGCGACGAGGATCGGTGACTGGGTCTGCGAGGCCACCAGCAGCGGCCCGGCGGCGAGCGCGATCCCGTCACCGAGGTTGGAGGCCCAAGAGGAGGCGAGCAGCCATCGGAAGTCGCGTCCGAGGCGCGCCGGCGCGACGGCCTCGAGGAGTCTGCTCACAAGGCGTCGACCCTAGTCACGGCCGGCGCAGCCAGCACCTGGTTTTCGAGCCGGTCAGGGGTCGCTGGAACTACCCGGGGGTTCCGGGAGCAGGCGTCGCGTCAGCGACGCGGCAACCTCAGGCGGGCTGCATCTCCTGGAGCGGAGCGGTCTCGCTCAGCTCTTCGCGATGCTCGATGTCGGCGGCACGCGCGGCCACCAGCTTGTCGTTCTCCTCGCTCAGACGGAGGACGAGAGACTCGAGCTCGGCCACGCGCGCACGCAGTCGAGCGTTCTCGACGGCTTGGCGGGGGTCTCGCAGGTCGCTGCTCCGATATCCGATCAGCGCCTTGGCCATGTAGTGAGCCTTCCGGTGAAAATGGGGGTCCGGCCCGACAAGGGGGCCGTCTTCAAGAGTCCCACCAAGCGGGCCTTTGGTCAATCCGGGACCGGCGCCCGGGTAGCGGGAATCCGACGTCTCCGCGGCGCCGGCTGGCACTTCGGGCAGAAGTACGACGACCGGTTCATGAACGCGACCCGACGGATGGGTGTGCCGCACCTCTCACACGGCTCGTCCTGGCGCCCGTAGGCGTGCAGCGACCGGTCGAAGTAGCCCGACTCGCCGTTGACGTTGACGTAGAGGGCGTCGAACGACGTGCCGCCCTCGCCGAGTGCCTCCCGCATCACGACCCGCGCGTGGCCGAGCAGCTCCCTGACCTGGGCCCGGGTCAGCCGGTCGCCGGGCCGCTCCCCGTGGATCCTGGCCCGCCAGAGCGCCTCGTCGGCGTAGATGTTGCCGACCCCGGAGATCAGACCTTGGTCGAGCAGCTGGCGCTTGACCCCCGACGACCTGCGTCGCACCCGGGTGACGAACTCCTCGTCGTCGAACTGGGGGTCGAGCGGGTCGCGGGCGATGTGGGCGATCTCGGGCGGCAGGTCGGCACCGCCGGCGGACACCGACAGGCCGCCGAACATCCGCTGGTCGACGAAGCGCAGCTCGACGTCGGGGGTGTCCAGCGCGAGCCGGATCCGCAGATGTCGCTCCGCGGGAGCGTCGGGCGGCTGCACCAGGAACTGACCGCTCATCCCGAGGTGGCCGAGCAGCGCGTCGCCGTTGTCGAGGGGCAGCCAGAGGTACTTGCCCCGCCGGCGGGTGCCGTCGATCCGCCGCCCGGCCAGTGCGGCGGCGAAGCCCTCGGGGCCGCGCGGGTCGCGGCGGACGGGCCGCGGGTGCAGCACCTCGACCCGGGTGATCGTGCGGCCCACCGCGTGCCGTTCGAGGCCGACACGCACGACTTCGACCTCGGGCAGCTCGGGCATGTGGTCTAGTCCGCGGCTTCGGCAGCCGCGTCGGCCGTGGGGTCCGTGACGTCGAGCTGCGGCGCGATCTCGCCGTACGCCGTCTCGGCGGCGCCCTGCTCGGCCTCCTTCTTGGACCGGCCGACGCCGTTGCCGTAGAGGGTCTCGCCCACGCGGACCTGCGCGGTGAAGGTCTTCATGTGGTCGGGGCCCTCGTCCTCGATGACGTACTCGGGGACGCCGAGGCTGTGCTCGGCGGTGAGCTCCTGCAGGGAGGTCTTCCAGTCCAGGCCCGCGCCCATCGCGGACGCGGCCTCGATCAGCGGGTCGAACAGCAGGTGCACGACTTCCGCCGACGTGGTGATGCCGCCCCCGCTGAGGTGGACGGCGCCGATCACGGCCTCGACCGTGTCGGAGAGGATCGAGGCCTTCTGGCGCCCGCCGGTCGCCTCCTCGCCACGGCCGAGCTTGACGTGGTCGCCCAGGCCGATGGTGCGGGCGACGCCCGCGAGGGCGCGGGCGTTGACCACCGCGGCCCGCAGCTTGGCCAACCGACCCTCCGAGAGGTCGGGGTGCATCAGGTAGAGCGTCTCGGTCACGACGACGCCCAGGACGGAGTCGCCGAGGAACTCGAGGCGCTCGTTGGTGGGCAGCCCGCCGTTCTCGTAGGCATAGGAACGGTGCGTGAGGGCGCGCTCGAGCAGCTCGGGGTCCAGCTCAGGATCCCCCAGCGCAGTGCGCAGCTCGGCGTAGTTGATGCGGGCGGCCCGGGTCAGGCGCGGCTCAGAGGACCTGACGACGCTCGGAACGGGCGCCGTACTGACCGCACTCGCCGCACGCGCGGTGCGGGAGGTGCTTGGCACCGCAGGCGGGGTTGGCGCACGTCACGAGGGAGGGCGCGGTGGCCTTCCACTGCGAACGACGGTGACGCGTGTTGCTACGCGACATCTTCCGCTTCGGGACAGCCATGGTGTTCTCCTCAGTTGGTCTTGCTCAGTCGTCTTGCTTCGGGTCCTGCTGGTACGACGCCAGGCTCGCCCACCGCGGGTCGATCGCCGCCTCGTGCGTGTGGTCGGGGTCGTCCGCCAGGCGTGCCCCGCACTCGGTGCACAGTCCCGGACAGTCGTCCCGGCACAACGGCTGGAACGGCAGTGCAAGCACCACCGCGTCCCGCAGCAGCGGCTCCAGGTCGAGCAGGTCGCCCTCGAGCTTGCTGACCTCGTCGTCCTCCTCGGAGAGTGCCTGGTCGTCGTCGTCGTAGAGGAACAGCTCCTGGAACGTCACCTCGATCGCGTCGGAGATCGGTTCCAGGCACCGTGCGCACTCGCCGCTGAGATCCGCTCGCGCGGACCCCGTGACCAGGACCCCCTCCAGGACCGCTTCGAGGCGCAGGTCGATCTCGACCGGCTCCCCTTCGCGTACCCGAAGGACTTCGATGCCCAGATCTGCCGGGGCCGGCACCGAGCGTGTCACCTCACGTTGGACCCCGGGGCGGCGGCCGAGCTCGCGGGTGTCGAGCACGAGCGGCGCTCTCGGGTCCAGCCTGTTCAGGAGATCACTTCCGGGTCCGGGCACAACAGATCGTCGAGAATGGTAGTCGGCGGGCGTCTCCTCGAGCAAAAGCGCGGCGTAGCGCGACTCACCCCTGATCGGCCGCCCGCTCCGCCAGGCGCTTGGTGAGCGCCCTGTGGACGAAGTCGGGCACCAGCGCCGAGACGTCGCCGCCGAACATCGCGACCTCCTTCACCAGGCTCGAGGCCAGGAAGGAGTACTCCGGGCTGGTGGGCACGAACACCGTCTCGACGTCGGTGAGCGAGGCGTTCATCTGCGCCATCTGCAGCTCGTAGTCGAAGTCGCTGACCGCGCGCAGGCCCTTCACGATCGCGTGGATGCCGTTCTGGGCGCAGAAGTCGGTCAGCAGGCCGGTGAAGCCGTCGACGCTCACGTTGTCGAAGCCCGCGCACGCCTCGCGGAGCATCTCGATGCGCTCATCGGGGGTGAAGAGGCGGTTCTTGGACTTGTTGACCCCGACCGCGACCACCACCTCGTCGAAAAGGGTCGAGGCGCGCTGGACGATGTCGATGTGCCCGTTGGTGACGGGATCGAAGGACCCGGGGCAGACGGCTCGACGCATCACTCGCTCCTGCTGGTCCTAGTCCTCGGTCGCGTTGGCGGCGTGACCGTACCAAAGCACGGTCTCGCCGTAGCGCCGCGAGCGGATGGGCTCGAGCCCGTCGGGCCAGGTGGGCTCGACGCTCCGGGCGGAGCGTTCCACGACCACCAGGGCGCCCGGCACCAGCCAGGCGTTGCCGGCGAGCGCGGTCAGGTCGGCGTCGACCGCCCCGCCGTCGAGCGGGTACGGCGGGTCGAGGAACGCGATGTCGTAGGGCGCGGCGGGCGGGGTGTGCAGCGCGCCGGAGACCGCCGCGACGCGCACGTCGGCCTTGGCGAAGCCCAGCCCCTTCGCGTTGGCCGAGATCAGCGAGGCGGTCCGCCGGTCCTGCTCGATCAGCGTCACCACCCCCGCTCCCCGCGACCAGGCCTCGAGCCCGATGGCCCCGGAGCCGGCGTACAGGTCGAGGAAGCGCAGCCCCTGGAGCGACCCGCACCAGGACTCGACGGCGGAGAACAGCGCCTCGCGCACCCGGTCGCTCGTGGGGCGGGTGCCCACGCCTCGGGGCGTGTTGATCCGACGGCCCCCCACGGACCCCCCGATGATCCGGGTCATGAAGACGTGTCCCCACGTCTCACGACTTCTCCATGAACTCAGACTGCCGCGACTGCTCCAGGTCCGCCACCTCTACTGCCAGAAGTGGGACATCGAGGAGGTCCGGGTCGGCGTCGAGCAGGGCCTCCGCGGCGGTCCGCGCCTGCACGATCGTCTCCTCGTCACGCAGCACCCTGAGGTTGTCGAGCCCGGTGCGCCGGCCGGACTGCGAGGCCCCGAGCACGTCACCCTCGCGCCGCTGCTCGAGGTCGACCCGGCTGAGCTCGAACCCGTCGGTGGTGCTCGCGACGGCGTCGAGCCGCTCCCGCGCGTCGCCGGCCTGGTCGGTCCGGGTGTGGGTGACCAGCAGGCACAGCCCGGGATGGCCGCCCCGACCGACCCGGCCGCGCAGCTGGTGGAGCTGGGAGACGCCGAACCGGTCGGCGTCGAGGAGCACCATCGCGGTGGCGTTGGCGACGTCGACGCCGACCTCGATCACCGTGGTGGACACGAGTACGTCGATGTCTCCGGCCGCGAAGGCCCGCATCGTGGCCTCCTTCTCCTCGGCGGGCAGCCTGCCGTGCAGCCGCGCCACCCTGAGGCCGGCCAGCGGCCCCTCCGCGATCTCGGCGGCGACGTCGTCGACCGCCGCGAGCCCGCGCGGGGCGTCGGGGTCGGCGGGGATCAGCTGACCCTCGTCGTCGAAGTCGACCTGGTCGCGCTCGCCCTGCTCGAGCTCGTCGCCGGTGATCCGCGGGCAGACGACGTAGGCCTGGTGGCCCGTGTCGACCTCCTCCCGCACCCGCTGCCAGACCCGGTCGATCCACGACGGGTGGTCGGCCAGGGGCACGACGTTGGTCTGGATGGACGCCCGGCCGGCCGGGAGCTCGGTCAGCGTGGAGGTCTCGAGGTCGCCGAAGACGGTCATCGCGACGGTGCGCGGGATCGGGGTCGCGGTCATCACCAGCACGTGGGGCGGGCTGATCGACTTGCCCATCAACGCGGCCCGCTGCTCGACGCCGAAGCGGTGCTGCTCGTCGACCACCACCAGGCCGAGGTCGTAGAAGACCACCTGCTCCTCGAGCAGCGCGTGGGTGCCGATCACGATGCCGGCCTCACCGGTCGCGACCCGCAGCAGGGGCTCCTTGCGCTGGGTCTTGGTCATCGACCCGGTCAGCAGCACGACGTTGGTGCCGTCAGCAGCGCCACCGAGCATGCCGCCCGCGCCGAGGTCGCCGAGCAGCTCGGAGATGGAGCGGTGGTGCTGCTGCGCGAGCACCTCGGTGGGCGCGAGCAGTGCCGCCTGACCACCGGAGTCGACAGTGCGCAGCATGGCGCGGAGCGCCACCAGCGTCTTGCCCGACCCGACCTCGCCCTGGAGCAGCCGGTTCATCGGGTGCGGCTGGGCCAGGTCGTGCTCGATCTGGGCACCGATCTCACGCTGCCCCGCGGTGAGCTCGAAGGGCAGCCGCTCGTCGAACGCCGCCAGCAGCGACCCGTCGCCGCCGGAACGCGCGACCGCGCCCAGGGCACGCACCGCCCGCCGGCGCCGGCCCAGCACCAGCTGGGTGACGAGCGCCTCCTCGAAGCGGAACCGTCGCTGGGCGCGGCGTACCTGGCCGTAGTCGTCGGGCGCGTGGATCCAGTCGTAGGCGGTGCGGAGGTCGAGGACGTCGTAGTCCTCGCGGAGCGCGTCGGGCATCGTCTCCTGGATGTCGCCGAGGACGGTGCGCGCGAACGTGACGGCCCGCTGGATGTCCCAGTGCTCGACGCCCTTGGTCAGGGGGTAGAGCGGATAGAGCTCGCCGAGCGCCTCGACCGTGGCGAGCTGTTCGTCGTCGTCGACGCCGAACAGCGACATCGACGGGTTGGTGAGCTGCCACTCGCCGCGGAACTGGCTGGCCTTGCCGATGAAGACGCCCTTGCGCCCGACGCTGAGCCGACGCGCCTGCCACTCGGAGACGGACTTCTGCTTGGCGAAGAAGGTCATCTTCAGGCTCGGGCCGTCGGTGCGGAGCACGGTCTCGAGGCGGTAGGCCGGCCGACCGCTCCGCCGGTCGCGGTAGGTCTTCACCTCGCTGCGCGCGATCTCGCCGACCACGGTCAGCATCTGGTCGGCCGTGAGGTCCTCGACCTTGGTGAGCTCGCCGGTCTTGAGGTAGCGCCGCGGGAAGTGCCGCATCAGGTCGCGGACGGTCTCGATGCCGAGTCCCTCGACGATCTTGGAGCGCTTGCCCTTCTTGTCGCCGAGCACCGCGGCGACGGGCGAGTCGAGGGTGATCACGATGGACTCCCGGTCATTCGACGGACATCAGGAGCCGGTACCGCTCCTGCCCACCGTCGTACACCACGACGTCGACATGCGGGTGCTCGCGGTCGACCCACGCGGCCGCCTCGGACGCCAGGTCACCGGCCTCGTCGCCGCTGACCAGGGTGACCAGCTCGCCACCCGCCGCCAGCAGCCGCCCGAGCACCGTCATGGTGACCTCGCCCGGGTCGTCGCCGATGACCGCGAAGTCACCGTCGATCACGCCCAGCACGTCGCCGGGCTCGCACGGCCCCGCCATCGTCATCGCCTGCCGGGCGGCGATCGTGACGGCGCCGTGCCTCGCGTGTCTTGCCGTCGCCGTCATCTCGAGCACGTCCTGGTCGAAGCTGCGGCCGGGTTCGTGGACGGCGATGGCGGCGAGGCCCTGCACCTGCGCCTGCGTGGGGATCACCGCGACCCGCATCCCCTCGTCGCTCTGAGCGGTGCTGGCGGCGATCTGCGCCACCCGCACGGAGTCGGCGTCGTTGGGCAGCACCACGACCTCGTGGGCTCCGCAGGCGGTGATCGCCTCGAGGAGCTGGCCGGTGGACGGCCGGCGACCCGGTCCACCGGTGACGACCACGGCGCCGGCCTCCTCGAAGAGCGCTGCCAGCCCCGGGCCTGCCGCGACCGCCACGATCCGGCGGCCCTCGCGCTCGGTGGCCCCCCGGGCCTGGAGCGCCTCGGCGACCTGCTCGGCGAAGTGGGTGACCCGCACCCGGTGGGGGCGCCCGGCCTCGATGCCCGCCTCGATGGCGGCTCCCACGTCGTCGACGTGGACGTGGACGTTCCACAGCCCCTGGCCGCCCACGACGACGAGCGAGTCGCCGAGGCCCGCGAGCCGGGTGCGCAGCACCGGGATGGCGTCGTCCTCGGCGTCGAGGAGGTACATCACCTCGTACGCCGGGCCGTCGGGGCTCAGGTCGCCCTCCGGTACGTCGTCGCTGCGGGGGTGTGGGATCGGGATGTGGTGCTGCCCCAGGACGGACGCCACCGCCACCGGACGGCGTCCGGTGAGTGCGGTCTCGGCGGCGTCGAGGATCACGCAGATGCCCCTGCCGCCGGCATCCACGACGCCGGCGTCGCGGAGCACCTGGAGCTGCTCGGGCGTGCGGGCCAGCGCCTCGCGGGCCGCCAGGGCGGCGGTCGTGAAGACGTCACGGGCGCGCACCGAACGTTCGGCAGCCAGCTCGCGAGCCGCCTCGGCGGCGGCACGGAAGACGGTGAGCATGGTGCCCTCGACCGGCTCGCCCACCGCGGCGTAGCTCGCCTCGGCGGCGAGGCGGAGGGCGTCGGCCATCACGGTGGCGTTGCGCTCATCCGGCGAGGACTCGGCGATCCGCCCGACGACCGCCCGCAGCATCTCGCTGAGGATCACCCCCGAGTTGCCGCGGGCGCCGAGCAGCGCCCCGCGGGCGAACGCCGCCAGTGCCTCGCGCATCGGCGCCTCGGGGTCGCCTCCGGTGACCTCGCGCACCGCGTCGCGGGCGGCGGACACGGTGAGGTACATGTTCGTGCCGGTGTCACCGTCGGGCACGGGGTAGACGTTGAGGGCGTCGATCTCCTCGCGGGCTCCCGCGAGGGCGTCGGTGGCGATGTCGACGAACCGCAGCACGACGGCGAGCGAGATGGTGCCGCCGCGCGGTAACTCTTCCATCGCCTGCCTCGGGGTCGGTGCTCGGGCGTGGCACAGGCTACTGCGGCGCGAGCGCCTCGATTTTCCGACGCGTCCGGGTCTCGGATACTCTTGTGCGGTTGCCCGCCCGGAGCGGGCCCCCTCGACCGAACCAAGAACTTACTTACCAGGAGTCAACCGTGGCTGCCGTCTGCGACATCTGCGCCAAGAAGCCGAGCTTCGGCAACAACCGGCCGTGGTCGCGCAAGATCACCAAGCGCCGCTTCAACCCCAACATCCAGCGGGTGCGCGCCACCGTGAACGGCACCCCGAAGCGCCTCAACGTCTGCACCGGCTGCCTCAAGGCCGGCAAGGTCACGCGCTGACCTGAGGCAGCATGCCAACAGGCCGTCACCCGATCGGGGTGGCGGCCTTATTGGTGCTACAGCAGCCCGTCCACCAGCGCGTCGAGCACCTCGTCGGTGGCCGTCTCCGGGTCGATCGAGACGGTGAGCCGGTCGAGCAGGAGCCCGTCGAGGGCGTAGTGGAAGAGCGCGATCTCCGCGGCACCTCCGGGTAGCCCCGCCGCCTCGTTGTAGGCGACGTCGGCGCGGAAGCCCTCCGTCAGCGTCCTGCCCATCAGCTCCGCGACCTCCGGCCGGCGGGCCGCCTCCAGTCGGAGCTCGAACCACGCCAGCGTCACCTCGGGCTCAGCTGTCAGCCGCCACCGGCATCTGGCTCTGCGGCGGCGGCGCTCTGGCTGCCGCGCTGGTCGACGAGATCGACCGGATGGTGCTGAAGGTGAACCCGATCGTGCTCGGGGAGGGAACCCGCCTGTTCGCGGCTGGCGGCTACCGGCCGCTGGGCTTCCGTCGAGTGG
>DASTDJ010000267.1:0-10266 GCA_035710425.1 Nocardioides sp. | reverse complement strand
TTCAACCAGTGACCCGCGGGGCGGGTGACCGGACCGGTCGCCCGCCCGCCTCGACCCCCAGCACCAGCACCAGCACCAGCACCGAGGGAACCCGATGACCCAGCAGACGCCCGCCAGCCGCTGCGGCTTCCGCATCGCCGCCCGCGGCCTGAACGACGTCGCCACCCTCGCCGCCATCGTCGTCGTGCTCGCCGGCACCGCCTGGATCCTGCCGTCGGCCCTCGGCTACGAGCGCTACGTCATCACCGGCGGCTCGATGTCGGGCACGTTCGAGAAGGGCTCGGTGGTCTTCACCCAGCCGGTCGCCGAGGAGGACCTCGAGGTCGGCGACGTGGTCACCTACGTGCCCCCGGCCTCCAGCGGCGTGACGACCCTGGTCACCCACCGCATCCACGACATCCGCACCCGCAACGGGGTGCTGAGCTTCCGCACCAAGGGCGACGCCAACCCCGACCCCGACCCGTGGCGGTTCTCGCTGGACGCCGACACCCAGCCGGTGGTCGCGTTCGACGTGCCTCTCGTCGGTCACGCGCTGATCGCCCTCGCCGACCGCGACACCCGGGTCCTCATCATCGGCCTCCCCGCCGGCGCGGTCGCGCTGCTCGCCCTGGCCGAGCTCGTCAAGGCCTTGCGCGGCGGCTCCACCCGCCCCGCCGACTCCGCCGTACCCGTCCGCACCGTCGCGACGGGTGTCTGACCGATGACCCACGTCCGCACCTGGGGGGTCGCCACCCTGCTCGTCGCCGGCCTGCTGACCGTGCTGGGACTGCCGCTGACCGGCAGCTCGTCGGCGACCTTCACCGGCCAGTCGCGCTCCACGGCCACGGTGGGCTCCGCGGCCGACTGGACGGCGCCCACGGTCACGATGACCGACCCCGGCGCGGTGCTGCGCGGCACCGCCACGGTCGCCGCGCAGGCCTCGGACGGCGAGTCGGGGATCGCCTCGGTGGCGATCCAGTACCTCCGCTCCGGCACCGCCGGCTGGACCACGATCTGCACCGACACCACCACGCCGTACTCGTGCGCCTGGAACAGCGAGGGCGTCGACGACGGCACCTACTCGCTGCGCGCGGTCGCGACCGACCAGGCCGGCTACGAGACCGTCTCCGGGACGGTCTCCACGACCATCGCCAACTCGATGTCCGTGGTCCTCGGCGAGCCGGGTGACGCCGTCCGCGGCACCGTCCCGCTGAGCGTCACCCTGCTGAACCCCGGCATCCTCGTCTGGTCGGTGCGCGTCGAGTACGTCGAGTCCGGCGGCACCGCGTGGAAGGCGGCCTGCGCCTACGACTCCGTGGCGCCGTACACCTGCTCGTGGAACTCCACCGGGCTCGCGAACGGCGACTACGACCTCCGCGCCGTCGCGACGTTCGTCGGCCTCGCCAACCGCTACTCCGCGGTCGAGGAGGTCACCGTCGACAACCAGGCGCCGACCGTCGCCGTGACCGACCCCGGCACCCCGCTGCGCGGCACCGTGGGGCTCACCGCCACTGCCTCCGACGCCCACGCGGGGATCACCCAGCTCGTGCTGCAGCACCAGCGGTCCGGCACCAGCGGCTGGACCGACGTCTGCACCACCACCGAAGAGCCCTACCGCTGCCCGCTGGACACCACCAGGCTCACCGACGGCTCCTACTCGTTCCGCGCGATCGCGACGGACGGCGCCGGCAACACCACCACCTCGGCGCCCGTCGCGAACCGCATGGTCGACAACACCGTCTCGTCGGTCTCGCTCGACGACCCCGGCGCCGAGCTCGCGGGCACCGTCGCCCTGCAGGCACGGGCCAACTCGACCGCCGGAGTCAGCAAGGTCGTCATCCAGCGGGCCCCCAACGGCGGCGCTGCCTGGACCGACGTCTGCACGGTCGCGGCCGCGCCGTACACCTGCTCCTGGAACACGACCACGGTCGCGAACGGCCTCCACGACCTGCGCGCCGTGCTCACCGACGGCTCCGGCAAGAGCACCACCTCCTCGGTCGTGACCGCCCGCCGCGTCGACAACTCCCCGCTGCGCGGCACCGACGTCCAGGCCACGAACGGCGGCGGAACGGCAGGTCGCCTCGAGGCGGGCGACACGATCACCTTCGGCTACAGCCGCGCGGTGCAGCTCTCCACCGTCACCTCCGGCTGGAACGGCGCCGCCCTGCCGGTCACCGTGCGCCTCCGGGACGGGGCAGCGCTCGGACTCGGCAGCACCGGCGACAGCCTGGACGTGCAGCGCACCGGCGGCTCGGTGAACCTCGGCCTGGTCAACCTCCGCGGCGACTACATCAAGGCGGGCAAGACCGCCACGTTCAACGCGACCATGACGGCCACCACCGTCACGGTGGACGGCGTGCCTCAGACCCGGGTCACCATCACCGTCGGCACCTTGGCCGTCGGCAAGGACCTGCGCACCGTCTCGAAGACGGCCGCGATGACCTGGGCTCCCTCGGCCGCGGTCCTGGACACCTCGGGCAACGCCTGCGCGACGACCACGGTCACCGAGTCCGGCGCGCTCGACAGGGAGTTCTGATGCAGCGTCCCTCACCCACGGCCTCCGTCGCGGCGTTCGCGGCGGCCGGCCTGGGCGTGGTCCTGGGCGTCGCGCTCAGCACCGGTGGGCCCGAGCGGCGCGACGCCCGGTTGCTGGTGCTGGCACTCGCGGTCGCGCTGCTGGTGGCCGCCGCCCGGGCCGCCACCGCGGCGACCCCACTGTCCCGGCTCACCTGTGCCGCCCTTTCCGTCGCGGCCGTCCTGGGAGCGCTGCTGACCCTGACCGTGGGTGTGCCGGGTTCCCCGCCGACCGCGACCGGGCCTGCCTCATGGGCGGTCATCGTGCTGGGCGCCGCAGTACCGCTCCTCCTCGTCCTCGACGTGGCGCGCAGCCGGGAGCCCGAGCACCCCTATGCTCCCTGAGGTGCCTTCGACCGTGCTGGTCGTCGAGGACGACGACCACATCGCCAGCCCGCTGATCCGCACCCTCGAGCGCGAGGGCTACGCCGTCGAGCGGGTGGTCGCCGGGCAGCCCGGCCTGGATCGCGTCGCCCAGGGAGGCATCGACCTGGTGCTGCTCGACCTGGGGCTGCCGGACATGGACGGGCTCGACGTCTGCCGCTGGCTGCGCGTCGGCGGGTACGAGGGCGGTGTGCTGATCCTGACCGCGCGCGGCGGCGAGCTCGACCGGGTGGTCGGGCTCGACGTCGGAGCCGACGACTACCTCGCCAAGCCGTTCGGGCTGGCCGAGCTGCTGGCCCGGGTCCGCGCCCTGCTGCGCCGCCAGGAGCGTGTGGCCGCGGCGGCGCCGGAGCCGCCGGCCGATGCGGGCGCCGATCCCGGCCTGACCGTGGACCGCGCGGCGCGCCGCGCCTGGCTGGCCGGCGAGGAGCTCGCGCTCACCGGCAAGGAGTTCGATCTCCTGGCGCTCCTCGACGCCGAGCGTGGCGCTGTCCTCACCCGCGAACGGCTGATGGACGAGGTCTGGGACGCCAACTGGTACGGCTCCACCAAGACCCTCGACACCACGATCGGCCGGCTGCGCCAGAAGCTCGAGGAGCGCGCCAGCCCGGTGCGCGTCGTCACCGTGCGCGGCGTGGGGTTCAGGCTGGAGAGCGTTCCGGATGCGTGACCGTCTGGTCGTGACGCTGGTCGGCATCACCGTCGCGGTGATCGCGCTGTACGCCGTCCCCCGGGCCTACCTGCTCGCCGACCTCGTGCAGGGGCAGGAGCACCGCAAGATCGAGCGCTCGGCCGACTTGCTCGCCGTACTGATGGAGGAGCGCGAGGCCAGCGGCCGAGAGGTCACCGAGGACTACCTGACCGGGCTGCTCAACGAGGCCGAGCACATCGAGTACGTCGACCCCGACGGCACCACCGTCAGCGCCGGCGAGCCCCCGCCCGGGGACGACTCCGACATCAGCGTCACCCGCGACCTCGACGACGGCGGCACCGTCACGCTCTCCCGGTCCGGCGAGCTGGTCGACGAACGGGTGTCCGACGCACTGGTCCCGCTGATCGTGATCGGCCTGGTCCTGCTCGTCGTCGCGGCGCTGGTCGGCAACCTGCTCGCTCGCCGGCTGGCGCGACCGTTCTCCGACCTCGCCGGCCGGGCCGACCAGCTCGGCCACGGCCGCTTCGACGTGGAGATCCCGCACTACCGGATCCCCGAGGCCGAGGGGATCGGGCAGTCGCTGCGCCAGGCCGGCGCCCAGCTCGACGTGCTGCTGCGCCGGGAGCGGGAGTTCGCCGTCAACGCCTCCCACCAGCTGCGCACACCGATCACCGCGCTGCGCCTCGAGCTGGAGGACGTCTCGCTGTGGCCGCAGACGCCGCCGGACGTCGCCGAGCACCTCCGGGGGCTGCTCGGCGAGCTCGACCGGCTGAGCGATGCCATCACCGAGCTCCTCGACCTTGCCCGCGGACACCGGCTCGGCACCGCCGTCGACCTCGACCTGACCACGCTGACCTCCACCTCGGCCCGGCGGTGGCGGGAGCGGCTCGCCGCCGACGGCCGCGAGATCGCGCGCGCGGGGCCTGGGTCGGTGCCCGCGCACGTCGCCCCCGGGCCGGTCGAGCAGATCCTCGACGTACTCATCGAGAACGCCCTCGACCACGGCACCGGCACGGTCACTCTCGAGACCATCGACGTCGGCACCCACGTGCAGATCCGGGTCCGCGACGAGGGCGCGGCGGGCTTGGGGCCGGAGGTGTTCGGTCGCGGCGTGACCAGCGGCGGCACCGGCGTAGGCCTGGCCGTGGCCTCCGAGCTCGCCGAGTCCCTCGGTGGCCACCTGTCGGTCGAGGAGACGGCTCCCACCTGCTTCGTGCTCCGGCTGCCCAGAAGTGGGGCTACTCAGGACTCGTGAATCGCCACCGGCGAGCGATGATAGAGGGGTGCCCACGACCGAAGCGCGCCAACGGACGATCACCGTCATCTCGGTGATCGTGACCGCGATCGCGGTCCTGGCGTTCGTGGCCTTCGACCCGGGCACCCTCGGCACCCGCATCCGGGAGGCGATCGGCGCGGAGGGTCGCATCCACCCCGAGGTCGAGGAACAGGGCATCCCCGGCGGCCACTACGAGTTCCTGGCCACCCAGCGCGGCAGCGACGACCCGGTCCGCTGGAACCCCTGCCGCGAGATCCACTACGTCGTCAACCCCGACGGGTCGCCGCCGGACTGGGAGGCCCTGGTCGACGACGGTTTCGCCGAGGTCGAGGACCGCACCGGCCTCGCGTTCCGCTACGACGGCACCACCGAGGACCGCAGCTTCGACGACCGGTTCGCCGCCAACGGCGAGCCCTTGCCGGTGCTGATCGGCTGGGCCGACGACGAGGAGGTGCCCGACCTCGAGGGCGACGTGGCCGGCATCGGCGGCGCGACGTACGCCGAGGTCGGCGGCCGTCGCGCCTACGTCACCGGAATGGTGGTCCTCGACGTCGACACCTACGACAAGCTCGCCGCCACCAAGGACGCCGAGACCGTCCAGCTCGCGGTACTGCTCCACGAGCTCGGCCACCTGGTCGGGCTCGCCCACGTCGATGACCGCGGCGAGATCATGTACGCCGACGGCGTCACCCGCACCAGCTACGGCACCGGCGACCTCGACGGCCTGGCCCGGCTCGGCGCCGGCGGCTGCCGGTGACCGGCAAGCAACGCCGGATCGCGCTGCCGTCGGTGGCCGTGAACCTCCCCAAGGGGCTCAAGCTGTTCCTGGTCGCCACCGCGATCAGCGACACGTTCGCGCTGATGGGAGCCCGGGTCCCGGGTGTCGTGCTGGTCGACGACACGGTGGTGCATCTCCCAGTGGTGGGGCGCTGAGGTCTTTACTCTGGAGCGCATGCGTACCTTCCCCACGCTGTTGCTGGCCTGCGTGCTCGCCGCCGCCACTCCCGCGGCCACCGGCACCGCCGGCGACCCCGACCGACCGGCCGCGCGTGACGACCGCGACCCGCGCGGCCAGCAGACCTCCGACGGCGTCCGCGGCGAGATCGCCGCACCGCTCCCGGAGTGGATGCGGAAGCCCGTCCGCCGCGAGGTCCGCAACAAGTGGCAGGTCTCGCCCGGGGTCAAGGCGGCCATCTGGGACGAGCGCGACGCCCGCGGCCCGGTCCGCTATTACCTGCTCACCGCCGACCTGCGCCGCGACGGCCTGCAGGTCGACTACGCCAACGACGGAGCCGTACGCCGTACCGCTCCGTTGGGCCAGATGCTGGCCCGCTCCAAGCAGGCGGTGGCCGGGGTCAACGGCGACTTCTTCGACATCGGCGACACCGGCGCGCCCCTGGGCGTCGGCAGGGACCGGCAGCGCGGCCCGCTCAACGGTCCGCGCGCCGGCTGGAACAACGCGTTCTTCTACGACCGCCACGGCCATCCGCAGATCGACGTACTGCCGATGATGCCGGCGGTCAGGGAGCACCCGAAGCTGGTGATCACCAACGTCAACTCGCCCTCGGTCCGGCCGGGCGGGATCGGCGCCTACAACCGCCAGTGGGGGCTGTCCTCCGGCTACCGGATCACCGACGGCCAGAGCCGCGACGTGCGGATGGTGCTGATCCGTGAGGGCAAGGTCGTCCAGACGAGCCGCCGGCTCCCCTCGCAGACGCCGATCAACGGCGTGATGCTGGTCGGCCGCGGGGCCGGCGCCAAGGCGCTCGCGAAGTTCCGGGTCGGCCAGGCGGCCCACGTGCGGTGGCGGCTCGAGGGCACGCCCAGGATGGCGATCACCGGCAACAAGTTCCTGGTCCAGGACGGCGTGATCAAGGTCGTCGACGACCGCGAGATGCACCCGCGTACGGCGATCGGCATCGACCGCGACTCCAAGACGCTGCTGTTCCTGGTGGTCGACGGGCGGCAGAGGTTCAGCCGCGGCTACACGATGGTCGAGCTCGCCGAGAAGATGATCGAGCTCGGCGCCGACGAAGCGCTCAACCTCGACGGCGGCGGCTCCTCGACGATGATGGCCAAGGGCCGCGGCGGGCTGCTCAAGGTGATCAACTCCCCGTCCGACGGGTCCCAGCGGTCGATCGCGAACGGGATCGAGATCAACTACCGGAAGCCGCGCTGACGAATCGCCGGTCGACCGGCGATTCCTCTACTTGTCCGGTGTTGCAACGCCTGACAAGCAGAGGAAACGCCCGACAAGTTCACGGGATCTCCACCAGCGCGATGCTGGTCGTCGGCGCGAAGCACTCCTGCTTGGGGTTGGTGATCTTGTCGGCGCGCACTTCAGGACGGTCCTGGTCCTGGGTGATGCTCACGCCCTCTGGTACGTCGCAGCCGATCGCCACGGTCGCAGCCGCGAGCCGGCCGTCGCGATCGCCTGCGTCCTCGACCGCCTGCTGCACCGCCGCGGCCACGTCGTCGCGGTCCTCGAAGGTCTTCACGTAGGCCTTCATGTCGTTGCGGTCGTCGACGAAGTACGCCGCCGGCGACACCTCCCCACCCGCCGAGGTGAGCACGAGCATCTGCACCAGCTCCGGCTCCGAGGCGGCGGGGTCGGGCTCGCCCGCCGTGCTTTCGTCGTCGCCGCATGCCGACAGGACGGCCAGTGCGAGGAGCAGCGGGAGCATGCCGAGAAAGCGCCTCATGATGGTGGGACGGTACCGCCCTGCCGAGGGTTCCGATCCGGGTGTCCGGCAGGCTTCGGGCATGGCCAGCTTCACCAGAGCCGAGCTCGAGTCGTTCCGCGACGCCGAGGTGCCCGACCTGCTCGGGCCCGACCTGCGGCTGCTCTTCGTCGGCATCAACCCCGGGTTGTGGACCGCGGCCACCCAGACCCACTTCGCGCACCCGGGCAACCGGTTCTACCCCGCACTGCTGCGCGGCGGCGTGATCACCGAGCCGATCTCGCCGTCCGACGGGATGACCGACGCCGACCGCGAGCACCTCCGGGCCCGCGGCATCGGGATCACCAACCTGGTCCGCCGGGCCACCGCCCGCGCCGACGAGCTGACGAAGGAAGAGCTCGTCGCCGGCGGCGCCGAGCTGGAGGCGTTGGTCCGCCGCACCGCGCCGCGCGTGGTCGCGGTCGCCGGCATCACGGCGTTCCGCAGTGCGTTCGGGAAGCCGAAGGCGGTGCTCGGCCGCCAGCCCGAGCCGTTCGTGGGATCCGAGCTGTGGGTGGTGCCGAACCCGAGCGGTCTCAACGCACACGCCACCGTCGCCACACTGGCCGAGTCGTACGCCGAGGTGGCCCGAGCGGCCGGTCTGGATACCTTGCCTTCATGACCAAGCTGATGTTCGCGCTCTGGGGCGACCTCGCCGGCCTGCACGACCCCGAGGTCCACGGAAGGATCGAGGCGGCCGGCGGCATCCGGCTGCAGGTCAACGTGTCCGACGCGGAGGTGGCGCGGGCGATCCGGATCTCGACGTTCGACCCCGGCATCGACGGGTTCGCCACGGTCTGGACGGCGTCCGACTCCGTGGCGCTCGACATCGCCGGTGCCCTGTACGACGTCGGTGACCGGGTCGTGGGCTGGGAGGTCGAGGAGCGCCGGCCGGTCGAGCCGCCGGACGAGTGGGACGGTTCGCGGCTCGACGGGCTGGCCAACATCGCCGTACTCCGCCGACCGGAGGAGCTCAGCCACCAGGAGTGGCTGCGCCGCTGGCGCGAGGAGCACACCCCGATCGCGATCGCCACGCAGGCGACGTTCGGCTACGTGCAGAACCTCGTGGTCGCCCGGCTGACCGAGGAGACGCCGGAGGTGAGCGGGCTGGTCGAGGAGCTGTTCCCGACCGCGGGCATGTTCGACATGCACGCGTTCTACGGCAGCGGGGGCGACGAGGCCGAGCTCTCCTCGCGGCTGGAGCGCCTGATGGCCAGCGTGGAGAGGATCGGGGCTGACCGCGACCTCGACCTGGTACCGACCTCGCGCTACCTCTACGGGCTCAAGACGGGGGGTACTCGTTGACGATCTTGCCGTCGAAGGTCGCCGTCAGGTACCCGGTCTCGCTGAAGTCGTTGCTGGCGTAGGCACTGATGGCCGCGCCGTCGGGCCCCGGGGCGGACACGACCACGTAGTTGCTCTCCACGCTGCCTTCGACCAGCTTTCGCGCCTTCGCGAGTACGTCGGTCACCACCTGGGCGTCGATGTCGCGCATGTCGAAGAGACCGTTGTAGACGCCACTGCCCTTGCTGCTCTCGCTGAGGCTGCCGTTCCAGTAGTAGGAGATGTACCGCTTGCGGGAGCCGTCCGCCGGCGCGGACACCACGGCGTAGTCGGGGTAGAGCACTGCCGAGAAGACCCTGGTGGAGCCGGTCTCCTTCTCGATGTCCTCGGTCAGCTCGGCGATCCCGTCCGCGCTGAAGACGTCGGCGCTGCCCGGGTTGAGGTCGTCGAGCGCGTCGCCCGCGGTGTCGACCAGGGCCTTGATGCCGATGAACACCGGGATCGCGATGCCGGCGATCATGATCAGCACGAACAGCAGCACCAGCTTGCCGCCGTGCCCGCTGCGCTTGATGATCGGCGCGGTGGCGGTGGGGATCGCGGTTCCGGCTGACGGCGTGAGTGCCTCGCCGTACTGGACGGTGGGCGGCGGCGTCGGATCCGGCTCGGTGACCGGCGGCGCAGTGGGCGGTTGATACGGCTGGAACGTCGGGCCGACCGGCGGCGCGGGGTCCGACACGGGAGGCGGCGCCGATGCGACCGGTGTCGCGGCTGCTGCCGCTGGTGCGGCCAGGCCACGCGTGATCAGCTCGAGCTCCCCGACGGAGCCGGCCGACTTCACTTCCTGGATCCGCTTGACCTTGTCGGCGTCGACGATCTGCCCGCGCGCGGCCGCTGCCTCGATCTGTGCGATCGCGTCGTCGCGGTCCTTGTCCTTCGGGCGCTGTCCCCAATCAGCCACGTTCCGACGGTAGAGGCCTTTACTTTCGATCGTGGGCGTTCCGCATTGTCCACAGGCTCTGATTTGGCGGGTTCCGAGGGCCCGGGTGAAGCCGGTAGCGTCCGTGCATCTCGGGAAGGACCTGCCTGTGAAGCGCTCTCCACTCGCCGCGCTGGCCCTGATGCTGGCGCTCGCCGGTGCGTCCTGCAGCGACGACGACCCCGAGCCGAAGATCGCCCCACCCGAGTCGAGCTCCGCCGAGCCCACCGAGACGGAGACGACGACGGAGCCACCGGACCCTCTCGACCCGGAGGAGACCGTGCGGGCGTGGGTGGAAGCGCGAAACGTCACAGTACGCACGGGTGACGCGAAGGCCGTGTACGACCTGAGCACGGAGGGATGCACGTCATGCACCAACTCCGTCGAACCAATTCGTCAGGTCTACCGCGATGGCGGGCGC
>DASTDJ010000266.1:0-8890 GCA_035710425.1 Nocardioides sp. | reverse complement strand
GGCGACTACTGGGTCCTCGACAACCAGTCGCGCCACTACAACCGCTACCGCAACAAGTCGCAGGGCGGGTTCCGCTGGCGGCTGGGCTCCGGCCATCCCGACTCCTCCGAGCGGCTCAAGGACTACCCGAAGCAGTACGAGTGGGCGGTCGTCACCAGCTTCAACCGACGCCAGGTCCGTCACCGGGGCGGTGCCATCTTCGTGCACGTCAACGGGAGCGGTGCGACCGCCGGCTGCGTCAGCGCCCCCCGCTGGTTCCTGAAGAGGGTCATGCGCCGGCTCGACCCCGACCTGGTGCCGGTCGTCGGGATCGGACGGTGAGCGCGTGACCGAGGTCCGGGTCGACGTCGAGGGCCACACCCTCACCCTGAGCAACCTCGACAAGGTGCTCTACCCGCGCACCGGCACCACCAAGGGGGAGGTGCTCAACTACTACGCCCAGATCGCGCCGACGATGCTGCCGCACCTGAAGGACCGGGCGGTCACCCGGATCCGCTGGCCGCACGGCGTGCAGGACATGAGCTTCTTCGAGAAGAACGCGCCCAACGGCACGCCGTCCTGGGTGCGCACCGCCACCGTGCCCACCACCGGCAGCCGGTCGGGGAAGGGCGACGGGACGATCACGTTCCCGATCGTCGAGGACCTCGCCACCCTGACCTGGATGGTCAACCTGGCCGCGCTCGAGCTCCACGTGCACCAGTGGACGGTCGCCCGCAACGGCCGGCCCCGGCACGCCGACCGCCTGGTGATCGACCTCGACCCGGGCGAGCCCGCCGGGCTGCACGAGTGCTGTGCGGTGGCGCTGCTGGTGCGCGACAAGCTGGCCGAACGCAACCTCACCGCCAAGCCGGTGCTCAGCGGCAGCAAGGGCCTGCATCTCTACGCCGACCTGCCGAAGCGGCTGCCGTCGGACGAGTCCACGGCCCTCGCCAAGGAGGTCGCCGAGGAGCTGCAGGGCGAGCACAAGGCCCTGGTCACCGCCACGATGACCAAGGCGAAGCGGTCGGGGAAGGTGTTCCTCGACTGGTCGCAGAACGCCGGGTCGAAGACGACGATCTCGCCGTACTCCCTGCGCGGCAGGGAGCGGCCGTACGTCGCGGCGCCGGTGTCGTGGGACGAGGTCGAGGAGGGCGCGGACGACGAGCTCGGTCTCGAGCAGCTGCGCTTCGACGAGGTGCTGGAGCGGGTCGCCGAGCACGGCGACCTCTTCGGCTCGGACTGACCGCTACGACAGGGTCAGTGCGTCCTCGGCCGCGGGACGGGGCTCGGGGCGGCCGAGCAGGTAGCCCTGTGCCAGGGGAACGCCGGCCCGGTGCAGGTAGTCCCGCTCCTGGGCCGTCTCGACGCCCTCGGCGACCAGCTGCGCGCCGGTCTTCCGGGCGAACACGACGCAGGAGGCGATCACGGCCTGCAGCATGGGGTTGGCGTCGACGCTCCGGATCAGGGACATGTCGATCTTGATGATGTCGGGATCGATGGTCACCACCCGCTCGACGTTGGAGAACCCGACGCCGAGGTCGTCGATGGCGATCCGGACGCCACGTGCGCGCATCCCGTCCAGCATCAGCATCATCTCCGGCGAGTAGTCGACCAGGTCACCCTCGGTGATCTCGATGATGATGCGGGAGAGGTCGGTGGGCAGCTCCTGCTGGACCTCGGGGCTCAGCAACGACGTCAGGCTGGTGTTGAGCGACAACGGCTCCGGGCGGTCCCAGCCCGCGAGCGCCTCGCGGATCGCGGCCGCTTCCAAGGCCGGCCCGGCGCCCTGCCGGGTCGCGGTGGCGAACACCTCGACGGGGTCGCGCCCCTGGAACCGGCTCAGGGCCTCGAAGGCGACCGTCTCGCCGGTGCTCAGGTCGACGATCGGCTGGTACACCGCGCGCACGGAAGCCCCGGGATGCGCACCGTCGCCCGCTCCGGCGTCGATCACCACCGAGCTCCGTCCGTCGTGCATCGCGATCCGGTCCCGGCCGTGGTGCTTGGCGTGGTAGAGCGCCTCGTCCGCTCGAGCGAACACCTCGGCGGGGCTCTCCACGCCGTCCCACTCGGCGAGCCCGATGGAGCAGGACTGGTCGTGGCTCATGGTGCGGCGCATCCGCTCCAGCACCGCCTCGGCTGCGGTCGCCGGCGTGTTGGGGAGCAGGACGGCGAACTCCTCGCCGCCGTAGCGCGCCACGAACCCGCGGCCGTGCAGGATCGATGCCCAGAGGGCGGCGGTCTCCTTGAGCACCAGGTCGCCCAGGACGTGACCGTGGGCGTCGTTGAAGAGCTTGAAGTTGTCCATGTCCAGGACCGCCACCGACAGCGGCGTGCCCTGCTCCCGCGCGAACGCACATGCCCGGGACAGCTCGTGGTCCCAGGTGCGGCGGTTGGCGACACCGGTCAGCGGGTCCTTCCGCGCGAGCGCCGCCAGCTGGACCGCCTTGCGCTGCAGGGCCGTCACCAGGTCCCACATCCGGAGCACCACGAACAGAGCGCTGAGGACCCCGCCGACCAGGACCACCCAGGCTCCGGTACTGCGGTCGGGGTAGAGCAGGTGTGAGAGCTGCTCGGTCGTCGGTGCCAGCATCAGCGCGGCACCCAGCACGACCAGACGCGCTGCGGTGATCCGCTCGGGCCGCTCCGGAGCCGGCTCGCTGAGCGAGTGGGCGGACGGGTGGACGGCGGCGAAGCCGATGAGCACGTATGACAGCAGGTAGCCGTTGTCGATCCAGGCCGGGTACGCCGCGTCGCTGACGACGCTCATCACGTACCAGAGATCCATGAGCAGCAGTGCGGCGACGCCGGCGACCAGACCCCAGAGCGACACGTTGCGCACCGTGCCCGAGGTGAGCATCCGGATCAGCAAGGCGAGCACGAGCAGGTCGGCGGCGGGGTATGCCGCAGCCACCAGCTGGTCGAGCGTGGTGGTGCCGCCGCTCGCGGCCGCGGGCTGCACGAAGAAGACAGCACCGACGACGGTGAAGCCGGTGGTGAGGATCGCCGCATCCAGGAAGGCCGCGCGGTCCCGGCCGCGCCGGCGACCTCGGACGAGCCACATGATGCCGAGGGCGACCGCCGGGTAGGAGAGCAGGTAGGCCACGTCGGCGACCGAGGGGTAGGGCTGGATGCCGAGCACGTCCTCGAAGAGCGTCCACAACAGGTCGCCGGCGAGGAACAACCCTTGCCCGGCGGCGAGGGCCCACCAGATCCGGCGGCGTGCGGACGGCATCCGGGAGGCGCCGACGCAGGACAGGACGAACCCGTAGGTCGCGGGCACGAGGTAGACGAACGAGCCGTCCGCGACCTCGTTCCAGACCGCGAAGACGAGCACGAGGAGCACGCCGACGCCCAGCGCGCCGTACGCCCACGGCCCCGACATGCCGGGACCCTTCGGTGTCGCCATCGTCCCTCCACGAAGACCACCCTCCCCGGGGCGGTCGCGAGCCGCATACGTCCACGAAGAGGGTGACAACGCACGCCGGATCCTTCACGGGATCGGTGAGGTACTGACCGATCGGCCATTTCGTCTAGTCCCACCAGGGGGCGTCGAGCGTGGAGATCTTTTCCGGACCCGGCCGTTGCTGCGAATCGGCAGTCTGGAGCCCGATCCGCTCCTAGCCTGTGGTGAATTCGTAGGAGTTCCGCATGAGTTCACCGGCCGGCTGGTTCCAGGATCCCGAGGGTCCGCCTGGCCACCTGCGTTGGTGGGACGGGGAGGCCTGGACCGAGCAGCGCGTCGCGCCTCCTGACGCACAGGTGCCCGCGGCGTGGAACCCGGTCGGTTGGGCCAGACGGCACCCGCTCTCGGCCGTCCTGGCGGTGGTGATCGGAGTCCTCATCGTCTACGGCGGGATCGACTCGTCCGACGAGCAGCCGACAGCCCGCGACGAGGCGTCCCTGCGGAGCGAGGCCGGCGTGAACGTCGAGCCCGAGACCGATCCGCTTGCCCGCGAGGAGTCGCGCCGGTCCGCGAGCGACGAGCCCCGGACCCACGTTGTCACCCGGGTCGTCGACGGCGACACCGTCGAGCTCGGCAACGGCGAGACCGTCCGGCTGGTCGGCATCGACGCGCCGGAGACGGGGGAGTGCGGCCACGAGCGGGCCGCCGGCAACCTCGCTCGGCTGGTGCTGGGTCAGCCGGTGTTGCTCGGGGAGTCCGAAGAGGACCGGGACCGGTACGGCCGGCTGCTGCGGTACGTCGACGTCGGCCGCCAGGACGCCGGTCTGCGGCTGATCAGGAACGGCCTGGCGATCGCTCGCTACGACTCCCGCGACGGCTACGGGTTCCACCCGCGCGAGCCCCGCTACGTCGCCGCGGACAGGGGAGCCAGGCAGCTCGTCTGCGCGCCGAAGCCGCAGCCGTTCGTGCAGCAGCCGCCGGCGGGTGGCGGCTGTGCGCCCGGCTACACGCCCTGCGTCCCGCCGTACCCGCCCGACGTCGACTGCCCCGACGTGGACGGGCCGGTCCGGGTCTCCGGACCGGACCCGCACGGCCTGGACGCCGACGGCGACGGTGTCGCCTGCGAGTAGCGCGGACTACCTCCGGCGGGTGCCGACCATCAGGGCGATGCCGAGGATCAGCTCCGCCGGGAGCAGCCCGACGGGCGGCACCGGCTCGTCCCACCCCGAGGTCACCGACGTGACCACGCTCAGGACGAGCAGCACGCCGGCCACCAGGGCGGCTACGCCGCTGGCCACCCGCCGCCACCCGTGCCGGCGCAGGGACCAGGCGCTCACGACGAAGGCGACCAGGGCGAGCACCGACCCGGCCGAGACCAGCGGCACGGTGAGGACGTCGAGGTTGCGCGTGAGCGGCGGCAGGTCCTGGGGGTCGGCCAGCAGGCCGAAGTTGAGCAGCATGTAGAACCACCAGACGACGGCCCCGAGCCAGGCGAGCCCGGGCCCCCACCGGTCACCCGTGACGGCGGCGGCACGGCGGGTGGCGACGATGAGCAGGGCCGGGGCGAGCAGCAGGACGACGGCCGGCACGTAGCTCCACGGGTGGTCCTGGCCGATCTGGGCCAGCGTCTCGGCGGGGAGCCGGTTGACCGGGGTGTCCTGGGTGTCGGAGGCGTCGACCAGCGCCTCCTCGTAGTCGGCGGAGACGGTGAACGCCAGGACGATGTAGAGGACCCACACGCCGGCGGCGGCGAGGAAGGCCCGTCCGACGCCGCGGCGCGCGGCGTGATCGGTGACCTGAGGGGTGTGCGGGGCGAGGGAGGGGGCGACCATGGTGACTCCTGAATGTAGTAAGGACACCTTACCATTATCGTAAGGTGTCCTTACGGTTGTCAAGGAGGTGCCCCGCGGGAACCCGTGCACCGGGTGCTCCACTGCGCGCTTCAACCGACCGGCAATCGGGACGGGCCCGAGAGCGAGCGAATGCAGCGGATCGCGACCGCCGCGTTCCTGGCCGCGGGCCGTGCCGCGACAATGGAGCCATGACCCGGGACCAACCCGTCGAGGCGTGGCTCACCGACATGGACGGCGTGCTGGTCCACGAGGAGGTGCCGATACCCGGCGCCGCGGAGTTCGTCGAGGCCCTCAAGTCGTCCGGTCGGCCGTTCCTGGTGCTGACCAACAACTCGATCTTCACCCCGCGCGACCTGCGCGCCCGGCTGTTGCTGAGCGGCATCGACGTACCCGAGGACTGCCTGTGGACCTCGGCGCTGGCCACCGCGGAGTTCCTGCGCAGCCAGCGGCCGGACGGCACGGCGTACGTCGTCGGCGAGGCGGGCCTGACCACGGCCATGCACGACGTGGGCTTCGTGATGACCAGCCGCGACCCCGACTACGTCGTGCTCGGGGAGACCCGGACCTACTCGTTCGAGGCGATCACGAAGGCGATCCGGCTGATTGAGGGCGGCGCCAGGTTCATCGCGACCAACCCGGACCCGAGCGGGCCGAGCCACCAGGGCACCCTGCCGGCCACGGGGTCGGTCGCCGCCCTGATCAGCACCGCCACTGGCCGGCAGCCCTACTTCATCGGCAAGCCCAACCCGCTGATGATGCGCGGCGCCCTCAACCGCATCGAGGCGCACTCGGAGACGACGGTGATGGTCGGCGACCGGATGGAGACCGACATCATCTCCGGGCTCGAGGCGGGGCTGCGCACGATCATGGTCACCACCGGCTCGACCCGGCCCGAGCAGATCGCGTCGTTCCCCTACGCGCCGACCCGGATCGAGGACTCGGTCGCCGACCTGATTCCGCTGGTGGCGACCGGCAAGATCTGAGCTAACGGCACCGCGACGAGTACCAGTTCGGATTCCGGGCACCGGGGGCGATGGCACCGATCGTCGTCATGGGGGTCTCGGGGTCCGGGAAGAGCACGGTCGGAGCCGCGCTGGCCCAGCGGCTGCGGGTCCCGTTCGCGGACGCCGACGACTTCCACCCCCCGGAGAACATCGCCAAGATGACCGCCGGCGAGGCGCTGAACGACGACGACCGGTGGCCCTGGCTCGACTCGATCGGCGAGTGGCTGGCCGCCCACGACGCAGGCGTGATGACCTGCTCCGCCCTGAAGCGGTCCTACCGCGACGTGCTGCGGCGGCACCGCCCGGACGTCGAGTTCGTGCACCTGCACGGCGAACGTGAGGTGATCACCCGGAGGCAGGCCACCCGCCCCGGGCACTTCATGCCCGCCTCCCTGCTCGACTCGCAGTTCGCGACCCTCGAGCCGCTCGCGGACGACGAACAGGGATTCGTCGTCGACGTCGACCAGTCGGTCGACCAGATCGTGGAGGCCGCGGTCGCCGGCCTCGACCCCGTGCCCCACCACGAGGAGAACTGATGTTCCTGAACCCGCTGGCTGCCCCGTCGGCGGCCACCGAGCTGGTCGAGCCCGTCGCCGACGGCTGGCAGCTGGTGCTGGCCGCCCTGGTCGGCATCGGCCTGATCGTCGTGCTGATCACCTGGGCGAAGATCCACCCGTTCCTCGCCCTGATCATCGGCGGCCTGGCCGTGGGCATCGTCGCCGGGGTGGACGTCGCCGACGTGATCGTCAGCTTCAGCACCGGCTTCGGTGACACCGCAGCCGGCGTCGGCATCCTGATCGCCCTGGGCGCGATGTTCGCCAAGCTGCTCGCCGACTCCGGCGGCGCCGACGAGATCGTGGACGCGATCATCGGCCGGGCCAGCGCGCGGATGCTGCCGTGGGCGATGGCCCTGGTCGGGGCGATCATCGGGCTCCCTATGTTCTTCGAGATCGGCCTGGTGCTGCTGATGCCGGTGATCTACCTGGTCGCCCGCCGCGCGCAGCTCTCGCTGATCGCCGTCGGCATCCCGGCCCTCGCCGGCCTCTCGGCGATGCACGGGCTGGTGCCGCCGCACCCCGGCCCGCTCATCGCCATCGAGTCGCTGGGCGCCGACCTCGGCACCACCCTCGCCCTGGGTGTGTTGGTCGCGATCCCGACCGTCGTGGTGTCCGGCCCGTTGTTCGCTCCGTTCGCGGCCCGGTGGGTGCCGGTGCCGGCGCCGGACCGGTTCGAGGCCCGCGACGCCGAGGAGCTGCGGCGCCGGCCGTCGTTCCCCGTCACCCTCGCCACCGTGCTGCTGCCGGTGGTGCTGATGATGGGCAAGGCCTTGGCCGACATCATCGAGGAGGACGAGGAGAACCTCGTGCGCCGCGTCCTCGACGTGCTCGGCACACCGGTCATCGCACTGCTGATCGCGGTCATCGTCGCGATCTTCACGTTCGGCCGGGGTGCGGGCATGGACCGCGAGGACATCACCAAGAGCCTCGAGACCTCGCTGCCCCCGATCGCCGGCATCCTGCTGATCGTCTGCGCCGGCGGCGGGTTCAAGCAGGTGCTCGTCGACACCGGTATCGGTACCAAGCTCGCCGACTGGGCCACCGACGCCAACATCTCGGTGCTGTTGCTGGCGTGGGTGCTGGCCGTGCTCATCCGGCTGGCGACCGGCTCCGCCACGGTCGCGACGATCACCGCCTCGGCGCTGATGGTCGGGCTCGTCGACGGCCTGAGCAGCGGTGAGACGTCGCTCGTGGTGCTGGCGATCGGCGCGGGCTCGGTGTTCTTCTCGCACGTCAACGACGCCGGCTTCTGGCTGGTCAAGGAGTACTTCGGGATGTCCGTCGGCCAGACCATCAAGTCCTGGTCGCTGATGGAGACGATCCTGTCGGTGACCGGCCTGGTGTTCGTGCTGCTGCTCGGCCTGGTGATCTAGCCGGTCAGCTGGTGCAGAGGCAGAACGGGTGGCCGGCCGGGTCGAGGAAGACCCGGAACGACGTGCCCGGCTGGTGGTCGGCCCTGGTGGCGCCGAGCTCCAGCACGGCCGCCTCGCCGGTGTCGAGGTCGTCGACCACGACGTCGAGGTGCATCTGCTGAGGATGCTCCTGGGCCGGCCAGACCGGCGCGGAGAAGTCCTCGACCGGCTGGAAGCAGATGCACTGGCTGCCGTCCTCCGGGCGGATCTCACCCCACTCGGCGGAGGCGGTGACCTTCCAGTCGAGCAGCGCGCCGTAGAACGTCGCGAGCGCGGCCGGGTCGGGACAGTCGATGACGAGTGAGGGAAAGCGTGCGATGGCCATGCCTCCACGCTAGGACGGGCCGCCGACACCACGCCTAGAGTCGGGCGGGTGCCCGATGTGCCGCCGTACCTCATGGAGACGGAGCGGCTGCGTCTGGTGCCGCTCGACGCGACCCGGGCCGACGAGCTCGCCGCGATCTACGCCGACCCCGAGGTCGCCCGCTACATCGGAGGGGACGCGCTCGACGCGGAGGGCACCCGCACGCAGGTGGAGCGGTTCGAGGCCGTGTGGCGCGAGCACGGCTACGGGCAGAGCGCGCTGCTCGCGCGCGACACCGGTCTGCTGGTCGGCCGCGCCGGCCTGCACCCCTGGCCGGTGTGGGAAGAGCTCGAGCTGGGCTACGCGCTGGCCCGCGCC
>DASTDJ010000265.1:0-6472 GCA_035710425.1 Nocardioides sp. | reverse complement strand
TGCACGCGCCAAGCCCGCTGGACGCGGATGTCGCCCTTGTCGTCCTGCCAGCAGACCCGGAAGCTGATCACCCGGTCGGGCTCCGCGATCCGGCGCAGGATCTGGTAGTGGTGGTACTCCTCTTTGTCCTCGATGAACTCGAAGATGTCCTCGGCGACCTCCTGGACCGCCTGGACGAACTCGACCTGACCGGGGTTGCGCTTGCGGACGCCCTCGATGAACTGCGGCAGGTCGACGTGGTCGGAGACAGCCATCGAGCACCTCCCTGTCCGGGGCCTTCAGGGTAGGGAGGCGACTGCCGGCGCGCTAGCGCTTGCGCAGACGGATGGTCCGCGGCTTGGTCCACTGGTGGTACTCGTCGGAGTAGTGCGACCAGATCAGCTCGGCCTTCACCCGGTAGCGGCCGGGCCGCAGGTCGTCGGCGCAGAACTGGAAGCGGCCCTTGCCCTGCTTCGGGTCGCCGCCCTTGAGCTCGTAGCCGAACGAGACGGTCCTGCCGCGCCGGTTGACGAGGAACAGCTCGAGCGACCACGAGTCACCGGCGGGTACGTCGACGGCGTACTTGTAGCCGTGGCCGCGGCAGCCCCGGAGCACGCCGTCGCCGCTCCAGACCTTCGCGGTCGCGTCCTCGGCGCGCGCCGCCGCCGGGGTCGCCGAGGCCGGCGTGCCGCCGAGCGGAAGGAGCAGTGCGGCCAGGAGCGCCCCGACCAGGGACAGTCGCTTCATACCCCCAAGGGTAGGGAGGCCTCTTGCGGCGCCGCATCGCGCCTCCGGGTGAACACTGTCTGCCCCCTCGGGAGGAGGGCGTTGCTCCCCTGGTAGCAAGCCCATCTCAGGAGCTCCTGCCCTCTTGTGGCGCTGCCCCAGCGGGAGCAGTGTGGAGACAGCAGATGGGAGGTGTGGCATGCAGGCACGAGTGGGAGACCGGATCGTGGTCGAGGGCCGCAGCGTCGGCAACGCGCGTCGCGACGGTGAGGTGATCGAGGTCCGCGGCGACGACGGCGCTCCGCCGTACGTCGTGCGCTGGTCCGACGGGCACGAGGGGCTCACCTTCCCGGGGCCCGACGCGCACGTCGTACCCAAGGAGTAGCAGCTCAGGCGCCGACGATCCGGGCCAGCAGCGCCTGCCGGTGGGAGGTGCCGGTCTTGGCCAGGATCGCTTTCACGTGGTCGTGAACCGTGTGCAGGGAGAGCACCAGCTGCGCGGCGATCGTCGGCGCGTCGGCGCCGGTGGCGAGGTGGTCGAGGATCTCGCGCTCCCTCGGCGTGAGCGCGTGGGCGAGCGCGAAGACCTCGCGACGCTCGCCCGGGGTGCTCGGCTCGATGGTGACCGCGATGTCGTCGTCGACATCGCCCATCCGCGCCGCGCGCAGCGTCACCCAGCGGCCGGCACCCAGGTGCACCCTGCTCCAGGGCGCTCCCACCGGCATGCCCTGCTCCTCCGCGACCAGCGCTGCGCCGACGTTGTAGGCCGCGGCCGGGATGGTCGGGATGTCCTGCTCGGGAGGGTTGAGGCGCAGCAGCGTCTCGCCCGCCCAGGCCGTCTGGCTGCGCACCTGGAGGTCGGGCCCCAGCACCACCACGGCCGGGCCGGCCATCGCCAGGTCGGCGGACTCGTCGACGAAGGTGCGGGCCTGAGCCTCCCGGATCCCGCGGGTGAGCGGCACGGCCAGGTCCTCGAGCAGCTCACGGTCCTCGCGGGAGTACGCCGGGGCGTCGCCGCAGCGCCACAGGTCGAGCCAGGCCCAGCAGCCGAAGCGGTCCCACATCGCCAGTGACGCCACGTCGACGACGCCGAACCCGCTCAGCGCCTCGGCCCACAGCAGTGACCGATCCGGCTCGCCGTCCGTGTCCTCGAGCAGGAGGCCGCTGGTGCGGCCGGCGTCCATCAGGTCGGCCCAGCGCAGCACGTGGGTGAGGTAGCGCAGCCGGCCGAGCTCGGGCAGCTGTGGCCACGGCATCATCGGTACGTCGGCCAGCGGCGAGGTGCTCACCCGGGTGACCGGGTCGGTGAGGAGCCACACGTGGGCGTCGTACTCCAGCACGGGGCGGAGCTCGGCGAGTACCTGCTCACGCAGCGCCTTGGGGGTGAGGCCCGCGCCGCAGAGCCTCTCGATGCGCTCCCGCGCCGCGCGCCGGGTGGTCATGCAGCGAGCGTAGGGGCCGGGGCCGGCCGGCAAGATCCCCACGCGTGGGGATATCGGTCGGCGGGGCCGCGGAGCGATGGTCGAGCCATGACCACACTGCATCTCGAGAACACCCTCCGCGACTACGACTCGTGGAAGTCCGTCTTCGACAAGTTCGACCGGGTCCGCGCCGACAACGGCGTCCGGTCCTACCGCATCCGGCGCCGCGCCGACGACCCGCTGCAGGTCGTCGTCGACCTCGAGTTCGACGACCGCGGCACGGCCGAGGCCTTCGCCGAGATCCTCGCCAAGGTCCGCAGCACCCCGCAGTCGCGGGGGGAGCTGGTCTCCTTCGTCGAGCCGGTGCTGCTCGAGGTCGTGGAGGACCGGGTGCTCACAAACGCCGGCGCGCCACCCTCTGGCCACCGCTGAGCTCGACGTACGGCTCCTGCTTCTCGTGGATCCGCACGGCGCACACGGCGTCGATGTTGGAGGGCGTGATGGGCTCCAACCGAGGGGTCGTCACGGCCGTCCACCCTAGGTCGTGGTCTGGTCAGGGTCATTCCGGATGGGCCGTCGGGGCGCGCGTCTGGTGAGATTGACCCCATGCGGTTACTCGCCTCGGTGAAACAGCGCCTGGCCACCAGGCTGTTGGAGCGCACCATGAGCAACGGGCTCGACCTGCGCAAGCTGCGTTTCTTCCCCGAGTCGATCCGGGTGCCTTTCAAGCGCGACGGCCTCGACCCGGTGCCCGAGCTCACCCGGATGCGCGAGACCGAGGGGGTCACCAAGCTGACCGAGCTCTTCGGCCGCGACATCTGGCTGGTGACCGGGTACGACGAGGCGCGCGCGGTCCTCGCCGCCGGCGAGGACTTCTCCAACGACCTCGCCCAGTTCGTGCCCCAGGAAGGTCGCGACGCGAAGGACCAGGTCGGCGGGCTGGGCATGACCGACCCGCCGGGCCACACGACGATGCGTCGCTACCTCACCCCGGAGTTCACCAAGAAGCGCCTGGCCCGGCTCGAGCCGCTGATCGAACGGATCGTCTCCGAGCGCCTCGATGCGCTGGCCGCCGCCGGTCCGACCGTCGACCTGGTGCAGGACTTCGCGTTCCCGGTGCCGTTCGAGGTGATCTGCGAGCTGCTCGGACTGCCGGTGGACGACCGGGCCAAGTTCCACAGCCTGGGCGTGGCCAGGTTCGACCTCTCCACCGGCTCGGCCGGCTCGTTCGACGCCGCCGGGCACTCGCGCGACTTCCTGATCAGCTCCGTTGCGAAGCAGCGGGCCAACCCCGGGCCCGGGCTGATCGGCGCGCTGCTCACCGACCACGGCGACGAGCTCGACGACACCTCCCTCGGCGGTCTCGCCGACGGTGTCTTCCTCGGCGGCTACGAGACCTCGGCGAGCATGCTCGCCCTCGGCGCCTACCTGCTCGCCGACAACCCCGAGGCGATGGCGCTGGTCAAGACCGGCGACGACGAGACCGTCGACCGGGTGATCGAGGAGCTGCTGCGCTACCTCACGGTGGTCCAGCTCGCGTTCGTGCGCTTCGCCCGCCACGACCTCGAGCTCGGCGGCCGCCAGATCCACGCCGGAGACGTCGTCGGGGTCTCGTTGCTCACCGCCAACCGCGACCCGGAGCTCGGGCCGGACATGGAGTCCTTCGACCCCAGCCGCGAACCCACCCGGCACCTCGCGTTCGGTCACGGGCTGCACCGCTGCGTCGGCTCCGAGCTGGCCCGGATGGAGCTGCGGATCGCCTTGCGTCAGCTGTCCCGGCGCTTCCCCGACCTGCACGTCGTCGCCGACATCTCCGAGCTCGAGTTCCGCAAGCTGTCCGCGGTCTACGGCGTCGAGTCGCTTCCGGTCAGCCTCTACGCGCGGGAGCCGCAGTCAGCCTGATGAGGCGCAGCCGACTGCTCACCGCCGCGCTGGGCGGCGTGCTCGCCCTGAGTGTTGCCGCGTGCTCCGACGACGAGCCCGACAACTCCCCCAGCGACCGGACCCGCACCGGCTCGACCGACGAGACCGCGCAGCCGACCGGGATCCGGACCGCCGACCTGGTCACCGATCTGACCAGTCCCTGGGGGCTGCTCGTGCTCGACGACGGCTCACTGCTCGTCAGCGAGCGGGACACCAAGCAGATCAAGCTGGTGCCGGCCGACAGCTCCGGTCAGGCCGAGGTGGTCGCCACCATCGACGAGGCGGTGCCGAGCGGGGAGGCCGGCCTGCTGGGGCTGGCGGCGACGGCCGACGAGTCGACCGTCTTCGCCTACTACACCTCCGCCGAGGACAACCGGATCGTCGCGATGAGCTGGGACGGCGCGACGCTGGGCGAGCCCGAGGTGATCTTCGACGGCATCCCGCACGGCGACGGCAACCGGCACGAGGGAGGCCGGATGGTGGTCGGCCCCGACGACCTGCTCTACATCGGCACCGGCGAGACCGGCAGCACCCCCGACATCGCGCAGGACGAGGACTCCCTCGGCGGCAAGATCCTCCGGATCACCCTCGACGGGGAGCCCGCACCGGACAACCCGTTCGGCACCGCCGTCTACTCCCTCGGTCACCGCAACGTCGAGGGCCTGGCCTTCGACGAGGCCGGCAACCTGTGGGCCTCGGAGTTCGGCGACAGCGAGTGGGACGAGGTCAACCTGATCGAGCCCGGCCGCAACTACGGATGGCCGGACGTCGAGGGCTCCGGCGGCGGGGACGAGTACGTCGACCCGGTGGCCGTCTGGGCCACCGCCGACGCGTCACCGTCGGGCATCACCTACTGGGACGGCTCGCTGTGGATGGCCGGCCTTCGCGGCGAGCGGTTGTGGGAGATCCCGGTCGACGGGACGGAGGTCGGCACGCCGGTGCCGCACCTGGCCGGCGAGCTCGGCCGGCTCCGCACCGTCGAGACGAACGCCGATGCCTCCGGGCTGCTGCTGGCCACCTCCAACACCGACGGCCGGGGCGATCCGCAGGAAGGCGACGACCGGATCCTGACGGTCACGCGCTAGGAATGGGGCATGGACAAGTACCCCGTCGTCAACTTCGTCCAGAAGCGGCTCTTCAACCCGGTCGTGCGCGCCGCGCTGGAGCGCGGCGTCCGGATCCCCGGTTACGCCGTGATCGAGACGATCGGGCGCAAGAGCGGCCAGCAGCGGCGGACGCCGGTGGGGGACGGGCTCGACGGTGACACGTTCTGGATCGTCGCCGAGCACGGCCACCGGGCGGCGTACGTGCGCAACCTCGAAGCGAACCCACGGGTGCGGGTGCGGGTGCGCGGCAAGTGGCGCAGCGGCACTGCCGTGACGCTCCCCGACGACGATCCGCGCGAGCGTCAGCGGATCATGGCCGAGCAGCGCCGCAGCACCCGGCTGAACTCCGCCGCCGTCCGCGCCATGGGCACCGACCTGCTCACCGTCAGGATCGACCTCGATCCCTGAACGCGCGCCACGCGCCACGGCCGACGCCGGTCATGAAGTTGCCGAGGCTGAAGTGGTCGTCCCAGAGCACGATCTGGCCGTCCTCGACGCGGAAGGTGCCGCAGACCCAGAAGTCCGCCGCGAACCGGCCGGTGCCGAGGTAGTCGGTGCGCTCGGTCAGCACGATCGGACCCGACGCTGCGACGTGGTGCAGCTCGGCGGAGAAGCTGATCCGGCGCTTCTCCATGTCGCGGAGCATGCCGCCCACCCGCCGCCCGCCCCGGATCGTGGGGAAGCCGGTGTTGCGCCACTCCACGTCGTCGGCGAGCAGCTCGGCCGCCGCCGCCGCTTCCCTGCCGATGAGCAGTGAAAAGAAGCGGCGGACGACGGCCTCGGGCTCGGTCACTTCTTGGCCGACAGGCGGTACTGCCGAGCCGACAGCGGCGCGAAGATCGCCACGATGGCCAGCGACCACAGCAGCGTGTAGATCTCGGGGTTCTGCATCGGCCAGGCGTCCGGCACCGGGATGCTCGGGTCGGTGTTGCCGAACAGCTCACGGCAGGCCTGGGTCACCGTGGACACGGGGTTCCACTCGACGAACGTCTTGAGCACGCCGTCGAAGGACTCCTGCGGCACGAACGCGTTGGACACGAACGTCAGCGGGAAGATGACGATGAACGAGGCGTTGTTGACGACCTCGACGCTCGGCACCAGCAGGCCGACGTAGGCCATGATCCAGCTGATCGCGTAGGCGAACACGAGCAGCAGCAGGAAGCCGAGGAGCGCGTCGAAGGCACCCTCCCGGATCCGCCACCCGACGAGCAGGCCCGTGAGCGCCATGATCACGAGCGAGATGACGTTGTAGACGACGTCGGAGGTCGTCCGGCCGACCAGCACGGCGGACCGGGACATCGGCAGCGACCGGAACCG
>DASTDJ010000264.1:0-9752 GCA_035710425.1 Nocardioides sp. | reverse complement strand
GGTCGACGTCGAGCAGGGTGGCCTGGCCCGCCTCGAGCAGCACCGTCTCGCCGCGGTCGAGGGCCTGGTTGAGCAGCAGCCCGGTGTCGCAGACCATCGGCCGCAGCCGGTCGGCGTACTCGGTCAGCTCGGCGACGATCTCGTCGACGGTGACCGCGCGCCGGTTGTAGATCTTGGTGAGGATCTGGTTCTTGAGCTCGAGGGCGCCCTCGACCTTCTGGGTCAGGATCTTCTCGTCGAAGACGTCCTGGACCCGGATCCCGATCCGGTTCATCTTGTCGGCGTACGTCGGGCCGATGCCGCGGCCGGTGGTGCCGATCCGGCGGCTGCCGAGGAACCGCTCGGTGACCTTGTCGAGGGTGCGGTTGTAGTCGGCGATGACGTGGGCGTTGGCGCTGACCCGGAGCCGGCTGGTGTCGAGGCCGCGCGCCTCGAGCGCGTCGATCTCCTCGAACAGCACCGCCAGGTCGACGACGACGCCGTTGCCGATGACCGGCGTGCACCCCGGGGTGAGGATGCCGCTGGGCAGCAGGTGCAGGGCGTACTTCTGGTCGCCGACGACGACGGTGTGGCCGGCGTTGTTGCCGCCGTTGAACTTCACGACGTAGTCGACCCGGTTGCCCAGGAGGTCGGTCGCCTTGCCCTTGCCCTCGTCACCCCACTGGGCGCCGATGATCGCGATCGCGGGCATCTCGCTCGCTCACTTCCCACATAGAAAAACCCCGGCACAAGTGCCGGGGGCTCTTGCGGCGTCACGCTACCAAAGTGGCGGCGTTGAGACCCCATCCGCGATCCAGGGTTAGGGTCCGGGCGATGGATCCACTCCTGGTGATCACCAACCGCGGCGCCGGCACCTCCGACGAGGAGTCGCTGTCAGTCGCGCTCGACGTGCTGCGGGACCGCACGTCGGTCGAGGTGCAGGCGACGGGCGACCCCGGGGAGCTGGACGGCGTGCTCCACCGCGCCGGTTCCCGGCGGATCGTGGTCGCCGGAGGTGACGGGAGCCTGCACGCGGTGATCGCGTGCCTCCACAAGCGGCGCGACCTCGGTCGCAACGTCATCGGGCTGCTGCCGCTCGGCACCGGCAACGACTTCGCGCGCGGCGTCGGCATTCCGCTCGACATCGAGGAAGCCGCCCGGGTGCTGCTCGACGGCACGCCCACTCCCATGGACCTGATCGTCGACGAGGTCGGCCACGTCGTCGTCAACAGCGTGCACGTCGGCGCGGGCGCCCAGGCGAGCAGGCGCGCGACCCGCTGGAAGGATCGCCTCGGCTCGGTCGGCGTGGGCAAGGTCAACCTCGGCAAGCTCGGCTACCCGATCGGCGCCGCCATCACCGCATGGAACCCGCCCCTGCTCCGACTCCGGGTCGAGGTCGACGGCGAGGTCGTCAACGACCTCGACCGCCAGGTGCTGCAGGTGGCGGTCGGCAACGGCTCGTCGGTCGGTGGTGGGACCGAGCTGACACCCGACGCCGAAGCAGGAGACGGGCAGCTCGACGTGATGGTCTCGCGTGCGGTCGGGCCCCTGGCCCGGGTGCTGTACGCCGTGCGGCTGGGCCTCGCCACCCACCAGGACCACGAGGACGTCGACTACTACCGCGCCGAGACGGTGTCGGTGACCGGCGAGAAGTTCTGGTGCAGCGCCGACGGCGAGATCTACGGCCCCGAGCGGCATCGCACGTGGCGGATCGAACCGGCGGCGTACTCGATGGTGCTGCCTCGATAGCCTGCGGGCATGGAAGACGAGCAGCGCCCCGACGACGACGTCACCTCGCAGGAAGCGGTGCGTCGCGAGAAGCGGGAGCGGCTGCTCGCGGACGGCCACCCGCCGTACCCTGTCACGCTGCCGCGCACCCACACGCTGGCCGAGGTGCGTGAGAAGTGGGGGCACCTCGAGACGGGCGAGGAGACGCAGGACGTCGTCGGCGTCGCCGGGCGGGTGATGTTCGTCCGCAACACCGGCAAGCTCTGCTTCGCGACGCTGCAGGAGGGCGTGGGCACCCGGCTCCAGGTGATGCTGTCGCTGGCCGAGGTCGGCGAGGACGCGCTCGAGGAGTGGAAACGGCTCGTGGACCTCGGCGACCACGTGTTCGTGCAGGGACGGGTCATCTCGTCGCGCCGCGGTGAGCTGTCGGTGATGGCCTCGGAGTGGCGGATGGCGTCGAAGGCGCTCCGCCCGCTGCCGGTCCTGCACAAGGACCTGTCCGAGGAGGCGCGGGTGCGGCAGCGGTACGCCGACCTGATCGTGCGCCAGGAGGCCCGTGACATGGTGCGCCTGCGGGCCGCCGTACTCCGCTCGGTGCGGGCCACGCTCGACGGCTTCGACTTCATCGAGGTCGAGACGCCGATGCTGCAGCTGGTGCACGGCGGCGCGGCGGCACGGCCGTTCACCACGCACCTCAACGCGTTCGACCAGGACATGACCCTGCGGATCGCCATCGAGCTCTACCTCAAGCGGGCCGTGGTCGGCGGCGTCGACCGCGTCTACGAGATCGGGCGGATCTTCCGCAACGAGGGCGTCGACTCCACGCACTCGCCGGAGTTCACGATGCTCGAGTACTACGAGGCCTACGGCGACCAGTTCACCGCCGCCGACCGGATGCAAGACATCATCGTCAACGCGGCGGAGGCATCCGGGGCGGGTCTGCGCCTGGTCGACTACCGCGGGCAGGAGGTCGACCTGTCCGGCGAGTGGCGCTGGCTGCCGCTCGCCGATGCCGTGGCCGAGGCGGTCGGCGAGGAGGTGTCGATCGAGGAGACGCCCGAGAACGCTGCCCGGCTACGCGCGCTGGCCGACGCGCGCGAGGTCAACGTCAAGCCCACGTGGGGCGCCGGCGAGATCATCCTGGAGCTCTTCGAGCAGCTGGTCGAAGAGAACCTCGTGCAGCCGACCTTCGTCTGCGACTACCCCGAGGCGCTCCGCCCTCTCGCCCGCGCGCACCGCTCGAAGCCGGGAGCGGTCGAGGCCTGGGACCTTTTCATCGGCGGCGTCGAGCTCGGGGTGTCCTACTCCGAGCTGGTCGACCCCGTCGTCCAGCGCGAGCGGCTGACCGAGCAGTCCCTCCTGGCCGCCGGCGGCGACCCCGAGGCGATGCAGCTCGACGAGGACTTCCTCCGCGCCCTCGAGTACGGCGGTCCCCCCATGGGCGGCAGCGGCCTCGGCATCGACCGCCTGGTCATGCTGCTCTCCGGCGTCGGCATCCGGGAGACGATCCTCTTCCCCCACGTCCGCCCCGAGACGCACCGCTAGGGCCGAGTCGGCTCCTCCACACCCCCAATCCGGGTCGAGTCGGCGCATCTTGGCCCGCGCCTTGTCGGGATGCGCCGACTCGCGCACATAGCGGACGCAGCTTGCGCCGACTCGAGGTCTTGCGGGGGCGTGGACGCGCCGACTCGGCGCTAGGAGCCCAGCAGCTCGGCGTACGCCGTGGGGCTGGAGTCGCGTAGGAAGGCCGAGCAGCGCTCCCACTCGTCGGTCTCGCCGATGGTCCTGGCGGACTGGGCGAGGAGGGCGAGGCAGGAGAGGAAGCCGCGGTTGGGCTCGTGCTCCCACGGCACGGGGCCCTGACCCTTCCAGCCGTTGCGTCGGAGCAGGTCGAGGGAGCGGTGGTAGCCGACCCGCGCGTAGGCGTAGACGGTGACCGGATCGAGTCCGGCGTCCGCGGCCTCGGTGGCCAGCGCCGACCAGGCGAGCGGCGAGGCGGGATAGCGGCGTACGACGTCGGCCTTGGCCTCGCCCGCACCCAGCGCCTCGGCGGCGGGGTCGGCGGGCAGGTGGGTGGGCGGGGGGCCGGCCATGAGGTCCTGGTGGGTCATGGAATGCATTGTCCCCGAGCGGGTGTTCACTTGAATCGTGGCCCAGACCTCAGCCCCCGGGACCGACCTACCGGCCGACGTACGGCCGTGGCCGGCGCTCGGCGCGCTCTGCATCGGCTTCTTCATGATCCTGGTCGACATGACCATCGTCACCGTGGCGACGCCGGACATCATGGCCGAGCTCGACGCCTCCACCAACGACGTCCTGTGGGTCACCAGCGCCTACCTGCTCGCCTACGCCGTGCCGGTACTGATCTCCGGACGGCTGGGCGACCGCATCGGGCCGAAGTGGATGTACCTCGCCGGGCTGGCGGTCTTCACCGCCGCCTCGCTCTGGTGCGCTCTCAGCGGAAGCATCGAGATGCTGATCGCGGCCCGGGTGGTGCAGGGCGTCGGCGCGGCGATGATCACGCCGCAGACGATGGCGGTCATCACCCGGATCTTCCCGCCCGAGCGGCGCGGCCAGGCGATGGCGCTCTGGGGTGCGACCGCGGGCGTGGCCACCCTCGTCGGGCCCATCCTCGGCGGCGTCCTCGTCGATGCCGGCGGCTGGGAGTGGATCTTCCTCATCAACGTGCCGGTCGGCATGGTCGCCTTCGTCCTCAACTGGCGGCTGGTCCCCGTCCTGGCCACCCACGAGCACACCTTCGACTGGATCGGGGTGGTGCTCAGCGGAGTCGCGATGTTCGCGCTGGTCTTCGGGCTCCAGGACGGCGAGCAGCGCGGCTGGGACGCGCTGATCTGGGCGCTGATCATCGGCGGCATCCTCGCCTTCGTGATCTTCGTCTGGTGGGAGTCCCGCACCACCAAGGAGGCGCTGGTCCCGCTGCACATCTTCCGAGACCGCAACTTCTCGGTGTCCAACGTCGGCATCTCGGCAATGGGCCTCGCAGCCACCGCGATGGGCTTCCCGCTGATGCTCTACGCCCAGTTGGTCCGCGGCTACTCCGCGCTGGAGGCCTCACTGCTGATGGCGCCGATGGCGATCGTGTCCCTGATCATGGCCCCGGTTGTGGGCCGGTTCACCGACAAGGTCCATCCCCGCCTGCTCGTCGGCACTGGCTTCGCGCTGACGTCGATCGCCGTCTTCTGGGTCGCTGCGTTCCTGACGCCCACTGCCGACGTGTGGCAGATCCTGCTGCCGATGGGCCTGCTCGGGCTGGGCATGGCCGGTGTGTGGGCGCCGCTGGCCGCTACGGCGACCCGCAACCTGCCGATGCACCTGGCCGGCGCCGGTGCCGGCGTCTACAACGCCACCCGCCTGGTCGGCTCGGTGATCGGCTCGGCCGGCATCGCGGTGCTGATGGAGAGCCGGCTCGCGGCGCAGGGCCTCGAGGCCGGCGGTGGCCCCGAGGCGGGCGGCGTACAGACCCTGCCGCCGGCCGTGCACGACGCCTTCAGCACGGCCATGTCCGAGGCGATGATCTTCCCGGCAGTGGTGCTCGCGATCGGCATGCTCGCGGCACTTCTGTTCCAGATGCCGAAGCACCTCGGCGCGCAGCCGGCGCCCGTGGCGCCGGCTGCGCAGCACTACTAGCGTCAGCCGGCCCTCGGGAGCTTCAGCTTCAGGACCACGCCGGCGTGGTCCGACGGCCACAGCCCGGTCGCGGGGTCGCGGTCCCGCCGCCGGTCGCCCGTGACGTCGCCGGACCGCACCTTGAACGCCTTGCCGGCACCGGACCGGGCGAAGATGAAGTCGATGCGGTGGTCGAAACCTGCCGCCGACTCGTCGTCGACGGTCTCGCTCAGCCCGGAGGTCCAGCCCTCCTCTGCCGGGGCCCACTTGAGCCACTCGTCGAAGAACCCGGCTGCGCGGACCGCCCGGTACGCCGCCCAGTGCGGCTGGCCGCTGGTGTCCACGGATCCGTTGAGCGGGTCGGAGTTGAAGTCGCCGACCATGATCGTGTGGCCGCGGCGCGCCGCCGGCCCGGCCAGCAGCTCCTGGGCCTGCGCGAGGGCGAGGGCGGAGCCGAACGCCTCGAGGTGGGTGGTGATGAACCGGAACCGCTTGCCGTCGACCTTCGCGTTCACCCAGGCGAAGCCACGGACGAACGAGAGGGGCACTCCGGCGAGGTCCACCTGCAGCTTGTTGTCGTACTGCCCGCCACCGGACTTGAGGATCTGGACGTCGGAGCCGACGCGCTTCAGCACCACGTCGCTGATGGTCACCCGCACGTCCTCGGCGTCGGTCATCGGGTTCTCCGGGTCGAACGGGTTGCCCAGGAAGCTGGGCACCTCCACGTCCGACTCCTTCTGCACGGCGACCGCGCGGTACGGCGTGCCCGCCTGCCTGAGCGCCCGCAGCAGCATCGCGAGGTAGTCCGCGTCGACGTGGCTGGCGTTGGGGACGCCGACGTCCGGCGGGAGGAACTGGACCGGGCCGCTGCGCCACTTGGCGACCTCTTGGAGGCCGACCAGGTCAGGCTTCTCCCGGGCGAGCTCGCGGGCGAGCAGCTTGGCCCGCACCCCGAAGCTCGTCTGATCGAGGGTCTCCTCCATCGCGTGCGCCTCGTGCGCGACGGCGAGCAGCGCCTCGAGACCCGTCAGGCCGGCGGCCGCCTCGAGCGGACGCGTGACATCGACCCCCAAGTAGATGTTGCGCGTCATCACCTCGACGCCCGGCGGCTGAGCCGGCCGGGGCGCGGCAGTGGTCGCGGACCGGGACGCACCATCGGCACCGGCCGTGGTCATCGCGGTGAACGACAGCGTGAGGGCGGTGGCGACGGTCAGTGCGGTGAGTCTCTTCATGGCGCTCCTTGAGGGGTCCAGGGAGCACCAGACCGGGACATGATGGCCTGCTCAGGGCCGAAGGTCCCTGCAATTGCGCAGACTCGGTCTGTCGTCGTCGCGCTCGGGCCGCAGCGTGCCCCTGCTGGATCCCGCTAGGAGACGGCCTTGCCCGCCGAGCGCAGGTGCTCGCAAGCCTCGACCACGCGCGCGGCCATGCCCGCCTCGGCGGCCTTGCCCCAGGCCCGCGGGTCGTAGGCCTTCTTGTTGCCGACCTCGCCGTCGACCTTCAGCACGCCGTCGTAGTTGGCGAACATGTGCGCCGCGACCGGCCGGGTGAAGGCGTACTGGGTGTCGGTGTCGACGTTCATCTTCACGACCCCGAAGTCGACCGCGGCGCCGATCTCCTCGGCCGTCGATCCCGAGCCGCCGTGGAACACCAGGTCGAACGGCCGCGACCCTGCCTCGAGCCCGAGCTTGTCGACGACCGCCTGCTGCGCGGCCTGCAGGATCTCCGGGCGGAGCTTGACGTTGCCCGGCTTGTAGACACCGTGCACGTTGCCGAACGTCAGGGCGGTGAGGTAGCGGCCCTTCTCGCCGGTGCCGAGCGCCTCGACGGTCGCGAGCGCGTCCTCGGGAGTCGTGTAGAGCTGCTCGTTGATCTCGTTGGCGACGCCGTCCTCCTCGCCGCCGACCACGCCGATCTCGACCTCGAGGATGATCTTCGCCGCCGCGCACTGCGCCAGCAGCTCCTCGGCGATCTTGAGGTTCTCGTCGAGGGGTACGGCGGACCCGTCCCACATGTGCGACTGGAACAGCGGCTGCTCGCCACGGCCCACCCGCTCGGCCGAGATCGCGACCAAGGGCCGCACGAACCCGTCGAGCTTGTCCTTGGGGCAGTGGTCGGTGTGCAGCGCGATGTTGACGGGGTAGTTCTTGGCCACCTCCGCGGCGTACTGCGCGAACGCGACCGAGCCGCTCACCATGTTCTTGACAGAGGGACCGGAGAGGTACTCGGCGCCCCCGGTGGAGACCTGGATGATGCCGTCGGAGCCGGCGTCGGCGAAGCCCTGGAGCGCGGCGTTCAGGGTCTGCGAGGAGGACACGTTGATGGCCGGGAACGCGAACGAGCCGGCCTTCGCGGCGTCCAGCATCTCGGCGTACTTGTCGGGTGTGGCGATGGGCACGGGGTTCTCCTCGGTGTCGCGGCGTCCTGCTTCACAAACCCTAGTCGCTACCGATCGGTCATCGAATCCGGTGTTCGCCTGCGCAGGCGGGTGTTGTTCCTTTACCTTCTGCGCCCGTCGTCTCGTCTAAGGAGAAGTCCATGTCTCGGGCAACCTGGTCGCTGCTGGCCTCACTTGCGCTCATCACCACAGTGCTCACCGCCGGCACCGGCAACGCGGCGCCCGCAGCGGAGCCCGCCCACCGGGCCGGCCCGGCGTACCACATGCCGAAGGTGGGGTCGTGCCACAACCTCACGCTCCGGCAGGCGATGGCCATGTCCGCACCGACGACGGCGGTCGACTGCGACGAGCGGCACACCACGAAGACGCTGGTGGTGAAGCAGCTGTCGGGCAAGGTGGACTGGAACGCACCGGACCTCTGGCGCGGTGTGTTCGGGCCCTGCGCGCGCAAGGCGAACCGGGTCCTGGGCGGCGACAAGGCGCGCGCGATGTCCGCGTTCGGCCTGTTCTCCTTCATCCCGAGCAAGCGGGAGCGCGCTCGGGGCGCGAAGTGGAAGCGCTGCGAGCTCGGCCTGTGGGGCGGCCGGACCCTCCAGCCGCTGCCGAAGAACCTCGACCTCGGATCGCCGCCCCTCGACGACAAGGTGGCGAAGTGCCTGAACGGCCCGGACAGGAGCCTCCGGGTCACCGTCTGCGCCAAGGCGCACACCTACCGGGTGACCGGAGGGTTCCGGCTGTCCGGCACGAGGTACCCGGGCGAGCAGCGGCTGGCCAAGAAGGCCATCGACCGCTGCCCCAAGCTCGTGACGACCAGGAAGTGGCGCTACGAGGTGCCGTTCAACGCGGACCAGTGGCGGGCGGGCTGGCGCACGATCGTCTGCTACTCCAAGACCAAGAAATAGTCAGCCCCGCCAGGCGGCGTCGCCGGACAGGTCGGCGTACTGACGCACCCAGGCGTGCATGGCGATCGCCGCGGCGGCGGAGGCGTTGATCGATCGCGTCGACCCGAACTGCGCGATCGAGAACGTGCCGTCGCACGCCTCGCGCGCGGGTGCGGAGAGGCCGGGGCCCTCCTGGCCGAACAGGAAGCAGACCCGGCGCGGGATCGTCATCGTCTCGAGGTGCTCGGAGCCCGGCAGGTTGTCGATGCCGAGCAGCCGCACGTCGACGGAGTGCAGGTACGCCGCCAGGTCGGCCACGCTCGCGTGGTGGCGCAGGTGCTGGTAACGGTCGGTGACCATCGCGCCGCGGCGGTTCCAGCGGCGGTTGCCGACGATGTGGACCTCCGCCGCGAGGAACGCGTTGGCGCTGCGCACGATCGTTCCGATGTTGAAGTCGTGCTGCCAGTTCTCGATCGCCACGTGGAAGTCGTGCCGGCGGAGGTCGAGGTCGGCGACGATCGCCTCGAGGGTCCAGTAGCGGTAGCGGTCGACCACGTTGCGTCGGTCACCCTCGGCGAGCAGCCGCGCGTCGTAGCGCTCGTCATCGGGCAGCGGTCCCTCCCACGGGCCGACGCCGACCTCGGGAGGACCGTGCGGCATCGGGTCGTACGGCGCCCGCGGCTCCTCGTCCATGGGGCGACACTAAGTGGTGCCTCAGGGGTAATCCCGATGCCGGGGCTTCGGCGGACAGGTACCTTTTTCGGGTGGCCCTGCTCGCGGCGATCCCCGATATCTCGACGCTGCTGCTCGGCATGGACTGGATGGAGCCGGACTACCTGCTGGACCGCTTCGGCGCCGAGCTGCTGTGGGTCAGCCTGCTGATCATCTTCGTGGAGTGCGGGCTCTTCTTCCCGTTCCTCCCCGGCGACACCCTGCTCCTCTCGCTCGGCGTGTTCATCGCCACCGACGACCTCGACGTCTTCCCCGGCGGGCACTTCTCGGAGCTGTCGATCTCGCTCCTGCTGCTGCTCACCGCGGCGATGCTCGGCAACGTCGCGGGCTACGAGATCGGCCGGGCCATCGGTCCGCCGCTCTACCACCGCGAGGGTCGGATCCTGAAGAAGAAGTACTTCGACCAG
>DASTDJ010000263.1:0-24253 GCA_035710425.1 Nocardioides sp. | reverse complement strand
GCGATCTTCTACGACCGCGCCGACGTCCTCTACGGCTCGGTCCACGTCGATCCCGCTGCCGGGTGGTTCCCCCACATCGTCGGCTACGCGGACGAGACCGGCACCGGCACAGGCGCGGGGTGCACTCGCAACCGACCGCTGCCGGAGGGCACCGCCGACGGCCCGTGGCTGGAGGCGATCGGAGAGCTGGCCGAGTGGACGGCCGCCGAGGGGTGCTCCGCCCTGGTGGTCTCCCTGGGTGTCGACGCCGCCGTCGACGATCCCGAGAGCCCGCTCCTGATCACCACCGGCGGCTACCGGTCAGCCGGTTCGGTCCTCGGAGCGACCGGCCTTCCGGCCGTCGTCGTCCAGGAGGGCGGGTACCACCTGCCGACCCTCGGCAGCCTGGTCTCGGCCTACCTGGACGGACACGGCTGAACGGTGTCGGTGTAGCTCCGCACGGGTTGAGTCGGCGATGGAGGTCGCGCTCGGTGTCGGACCCACCAGACGAGCATGAGAGCGCTCGCCGCGGTGTTGAAGGCGTGCAGGCCCCAGACGGGACCGGGTGGCAGCGTGATGACGTAGAGCATCTGCGCGGCGTTGCCTGTGTTGGCGATGACGAGGTTGCTGCCGCTGTAGGAGGAGAGGTTCTTGGTGCGGGCCGCCTTGAGGAGCATGGGAAGGGTGCTGAGGACGAACAGGGCGGTAGCCACCAGGCCGGCGACGAGCGCGATCTGTGATGGCATGGCTCCCCCTGTTGTCATGACGATCGAAGCCTGGGCTCGACTCTTGGAGTGCCGTGCCGGCCCGGCGTCGAGCCCGGGCCGGCAGGCGTGGCGATCACCAGGCCACGGGTCCGTCGGCGTCGATGAAGGTGCCGGAGGCGGCATCGGCGGGCAGGGTTGCCGCGGTGACGACCGGGGCGGCCGCCTGGTCGGCAGTCAGCGGCGCCTGGTCGCGGTTGATGGGCGTCAGGTCGGTCTGCACGAATCCCGGGCAGATCGAGGTGACCTTGATGTCGGTGTCGGCAAGGGTCTTGGCGAGGCTGATGGTGACGCTGTTCAGCGCGGCCTTCGAGCTCTGGTACGCCGGAACGACGGACTGGTAGTAGATCGAGCTCGGGTCGGCCTGGTCGCTCAGCGATCCCATGGTGGACGACACGTTGACGATCCGCCCCTGCGGGCTCCTGCGCAGCATCGGCAGGAACGCCTCGGTCACGGCGACAGCGCCGAACACGTTCGTCGCGAACGTGGTCTCGAACATCACTGGATTCGCGAAGTCGTGCTCGCTGCCGTCCGTTGCCTCGGGAAGGATGCCGGCGTTGTTGACCAGCACGTCGAGTCCGCCGTGATCGCGCTCCACGGTCTCGACGGCAGCCTTGATGCTGTCAGGGGACGTGACGTCGAGGGCGAGACCCTGCACGTCGAAACCTTCCTTGCGAAGGGTGGCTGCTGACTCATCGGCCTGGCCCTGGTCGCGGCCGGCGAGAACGACAGAACTGCCATTGCTGGCGAGCGCTCGGGCTGTGGCGTATCCGAGTCCTCGGTTGCCACCGGTGACGAGTGCGATAGACATCAATTTCCCATCGGAGATGAACCCAGGCCCGAATGTTCGAGCCGGAGGGACCGCGAAGCGCTCCACCCTGTAGACGCCCACCCCGGCCCGGATGTGAGGTCAGGCCCCGAAGAACTTCAGGCGGCGTCGTGGAAGACCAGACCGAGGGTGAACCGCTGTCCGGAACGGATCGTGGAGACCCCGTGCCTCACGGGGGCGGCTGACCAGCCGCGTGCCGACTCGACCGGGCGGTCGCGGGTGGTGAAGATCAGTCCGTGACCCCGGGGGATGAGCGTGGCCGAGCCGCGGGACTGGGCGCGGGGCCGCTGCTCGACCAGCAGGAACTCGCCGCCGGTGTGGTCGACGCCCGGTTCGCTGAGGTTGATCACGACCTGCAGGGGGAAGACCAGGTCGCCGTAGACGTCGCGGTGCAGCGCGTTCCAGTCGCCGGTTCCGTACCTGAGCAGGATCGGCGTCGACTTCACCTGGCCGGCGCCGTGGCAGAGAGCGAGCCATTCGTCGAGGTTGTCGGGCCAGCCGGCGTCGGGGTCGGTGTCGCGGCCGAGCTTCGCCCACCAGTCACGGGCGATCGGGAGCAGCCGGGGGTACAGCGCCTGCTTGAGCGACTCGATGAGCTCGGGGAAGGGCCGGTCGAAGTAGCGGTACTCGCCCTTGCCGAAGCGGTAGCGAGCCATGTCGACGGTGGAGCGGAACCGCGTGTCGTCGTCGTAGAGGCGAGAGATGTCGGTGCACTCATCAGGACTGAGCAGCTGCGGCATCAGAGCTGAGCCGTAGTCGTTGACCTCGTCGGTGAGGGCGGCCCAGTCGGCGCCGTCCACCCGCGTGGCCCACGGGTTGGTGGGCGGTGAGTCAGTTGCGATGGAGCTCATGCGACCGCTCCTTCCAGGGCCAGGAGGGTGTGCTTGGCATCGGGCCCGCCGACGTACCCGCCGTAGGAGCCGTCGGCACGGATCACGCGGTGGCAGGGAACCACCACCGGGAGCGGGTTTGTCGCGCACGCGGAGCCGACCGCGCGTACGGCACGCGGACTGCCAGCGGCGGTCGCGACCTGGGTGTAGCTCTCCGTGCGGCCGTAGGCGATGTCAGCGAGGTGCCGCAGCACCCCCAGTCGGAACCCGGACGCGAGCCGGAAGTCCAGGGGCACCTCGAATCTCTGGCGCGTTCCGGCGAAGTACTCCTCGAGCTGGTGCGCCGCCAGGTCCAGCCGGGCTGGGGCATACATCAGCCTCGGGCTGACCTTGTCGGCCAGCCCCTGGAGGACCGCGTCATGGTCCTCGCGGTCGTACGCGACCCGGACGAGGCCCGCTTCGGTCGCGGCCAGCAGCAGCGGGCCGACGGCCGTGTCCACGGTGCGGTAGGCGACGTCGAGGATCCCGGCGTCGTCGGCTTCGGCGGCCAGGCGGGCCCGGAGCCGGGCGAGGTTCTCTCCCTCGCCGGCCCGCAGGGCGGAGAACAGGGCGTCGTCGTGCCTGGTGGTGTTCATCGGCGTGCTCGATCCTGTTGATAGGTGGCGCGGAGTGTCTTGATGCCGTCGGCGGAGGCGCGCCGGGCGGCGGCCGGGGTGCTGCCGAGGACCGTGGCGACCTCGCGGTGCGGGAGCCCACCCAGGTGGTGATAGGCCACGGCCTGTCGTTGGGTGATGGGCAGTCGTCTCAGTGCGTCGTACAGGTCGTCGAGATCGGCACCGTCAGGCGCAGTGGCGGCGGCCTTCTCGGGGACGGCGTCCACGGGGATCGCGCGGCGACTCGTGGCCCGGTGCACGTCGATCGACTTGCGATGCGCGATCGTGACCAGCCACGCCTCGACGTTCGCATCCTCGGGAAGATCGGGGTAGGCGCGCATCGCAGCCAGGAAGGTCTCCGACCAGGCGTCGTCGGCGTCCACCGGACCCAGGATGGCCCGGCAGACGCGCAGCACGGTGGTGCCGTGCTCGGCGACGATGTGCTCGAAAGTCTTCACGACCTGTAGACGCTCCGGCTGGCTCGAATGTGAGGTCTGCTCAGAAAAAGTCTCTCGGGGACGGACTCCGTCGCTTCTACCGTGGGAGCTGTCGGGGCGCCGCCGAGGGGGGAAGTCGTGGTCCGGTCACTACCGCTGACCGGCCCCCTAGCCGGGACGACGCTCACCGGCCATGAGCCGGATCGTGTATGCGCGCTCGAACTCGGCGCCGATCAGTGCGTACGTCGTTGCGGCGGCTTCCAGCTCCTCCTGCCTCCCGAGCAGGCGGCCCCTGGCGCGGGCGAGGGTTGCGGCTGCCCATCGGTTCTCCGCGGCATGGGGCTCCGCTGCGGTGATCCGCTCCTCGGCGTCCACCATGCCTGCGGCGACGGCCAGCTCGGCGCCGGCGGCCCGGGCGTAGGACTCCGAGTGGCCCTCCCACCCGGGGGATGACGCGAACGCGTCGTCGACCAGAGTCGGGGCCTCCGCGAAGTCACCGGTGTGGAGTGCCGCGCGGATCTCCACGAACGCCTCGTGCGCGGCCATCCACTCGGTCGGCGCGCTGTCGGCCAGGGCCACGATCGACGTCCGGGCCCGCCACTCGTCGTACAGCCCGTCGTCCGACAGAGCATGCGCCAGAGCGGTCAGGTTGAACGCGGGCGCCAGCCAGCGACGGTCCGTCCCGTCGCGCTGCCAGGCCTCCCAGAGCTCCTCGCCCTGCTCGATGGCCGCGGCGAACCGGCCGGTGAGCACACCGACCGAGATGCGCCGCGGGATGGCGGCGTAGGGGTTCGGGGTGGGGTCCTCGACCTCGGCGCGCTCGAGTATGTCGCTCGCCACCGCCAGCTCGCCGGTGGCGACGGCGATCTTGATCGCGACCTGGAACGTGTCCGAGATCTCGACGGCAGCGGCAGGGCGGTGGCGGGGCAGGCCGTCGAGCAGATCGAGCCGGTCGTGCGCCACCTCGAGGGCCTCGCGCAGGCGACCGGTGGTGCTGAGGGTCGCGCTCAGCACGTCCAGGGCCCTGAGGGTGACGATCGGGTCCCCGGAGGCGCGGGCCTGGGCCACCGCGGTCCGGGCGAGGTCGGTCCGGTCGACCCCTCCCTCGTGCCAGGCCCGTGCCGTGGAGATGAGCGCGGTGGCCACCTTGTCGCTCGGGTCCGCCTCACGGAGTGCCGCCTCCAGGAGGTCGGACCGCTGCTCCGGCGTACCGGCGGGTCCGTACTCGTACCCGAACCGGATCTGGTTCTCGACGGCCGAGGCCCAGGCGCGGGCGGCGTCGTTGCCGCTGTCGCCGACCCGGCGCGCGGCGAGCAGCAGGAGCTCGACGCCGCCGGGGGAGTCCGAGCCCGCGATCGCGACGTCGGCGCCGTCGCGGATGTCGGCGAAGGCCTCCCGGCTGTCCGCGCTCCGGGCGGCGGCGGCGAGATAGTGCTCGCGGGCCTCTCGGTGGTAGCCGCGGGCGAACGTCAGGTGCGCCAGGGCCCGCGCCAGTCCACGAGACGCCTCGTCGGGTGTGGCCGGCGACCGCGCCAGGGCGTCGCGCAGGTCGTCGACCACCGCGTCGAACTCGCGGGCCCACGTCTCCTCGAGCGAGTCCTGGAGCCGGATGGCGGTCGCGATCGCCCACCGCAGGTGCCGCGCGGTCAGGTCGGCTCGCTCCGCCTCGCTGATCCTCGTGTCCGCGAAGGCACGAACCGTCTCCAGCAGCCGCCACCGCGTGTGCCCGGACGATGTCGCCCGGACGACGAGGCTGTTGTCGACGAGACGCCCGAGCAGGTCCGCCGCCGCGATCGGGTCGGGCGCACCGGCGACCGATGCGACCGACGCCAGGTCGAAGCTGCCGGCGAACACGGACAGCCCGCGCAGCATCGCGCGCTCCTCGTCGTCGAGCAGGTCGTAGCTCCAGCCCATGACCGCGTCCAGCGAGGCGTGCCGGGCCGCCACGCCCCGTGCGCCGCTCAGCAGGCGGACCTGGTCACCGATCGCAGCGCGGAGCCCGTCCTGGCCCAGCGATGCCGCCCGGGCGGCGGCGATCTCGATCGCCAGCGGCATCCCGTCGAGGTGGTCGCAGATGCCTGCGACGACCGCGCGGTCGAGCTCGAGGTCAGGATCGCCCGCCCGGGCACGGTCGAGGAAGAGGCGTACGCCGTCCGGGTCGGCCGGGAGCGGGCCGAGCTGCACCACCCGCTCGTCGGGCAGACCGAGGCGCTGGCGGGTGGTGGCCAGCACGGCCAGGTGGGGGCACTGGTCGAGCAGTGAACCGATGAGGGCGCCGACGTCGTCGATGACGTGCTCGCAGTTGTCCAGGACCAGCAGGAACCTGCCCGCACCCAGCGCGCCGGCGATCGTCCGGGTCAGGTCCTGGCCGGGTCGCTCGGACACACCGAGCGCGTTGGCCACGGCGTCGGCGACGAGGCCGCGCCGTACCGGCACGAGATCCACGAAGGCCGCCCCTGCAGGAAACCCGCGCGCGGTCTCCGCCGCCACCACCGCCGCCAACCGGGTCTTGCCCATCCCGCCCGGCCCGACCACGCTCACCAGCCGGTGGTCGTCGAGGGAGCCGAGGACCGCCAGCCGGTCCTGCTGCCGACCGACGAAGGTGCCCCGCCCGCTCGGAAGCCCGGCGAGCTCCACGCCGCCCGGCTCCGACGTCCTGGGCCCGGCCAGGGCGGCCAGCTCGTGCCGGTCGCCGGCCCCGAGCTTGCGGAGCAGGGACGAGACGTGGTTCTCGACGGTCCGCACCGAGATGTGCAGGACGTGGGCGATCTGGGCGTTCGAGCGGCCGGCCGCCAGGTGGGCCAGCACCTCAGCCTCCCGGTCCGTGACGGAGGTCGGCGATGCCCGATCCATGGCGGAAGGTAACCACGTTTCGTCTCGCCGTCGGTAGCGAGTAGGTGGTGCCTGAGTGGTGACCACGGATGTCCTCCGCGTCCGCCGTCGGCAGGTTGGAGCCGTTGGCAGAGGCGGAAGGGAGAACCGTGATGAGCGTGGTCGTCGTGTCGGCCCGGGTCCATGCGGACAACGTCGAGGCGGTCGCCGTCGAGGCGCGCAAGACCTTCGCGGCGATCGCCGCGGCAGAGCCGGAAGTGGGGTACGCGATCTGCAGGAGCGCCGACGGCGTCACGTTCGTCGCGATCCTCGACGCGCCGGGGGCGAGCAACCCACTGCTCGCGATCTCGGCGTTCGTCGACTTCCAGGACGGCATCAGGGCCTGGGTGGCCGAACCGCCCACGTCCGAGGTCTGGGAGGTCGTCGGCTCCTACGGACTCTTCGAGCGCTCATGATCACCAGCGTTCACGACCGTCTGCCCTGCCGGGTCCACGACTCCGAGCTGTGGTTCGCCGAGTCGCCGTCCGACCTGGAGTCGGCCAAGGCCCTCTGCGCGGACTGTCCGCTCCGGGCCAGGTGCCTGGCCGGGGCGCTCGAGCGGCGCGAGCCGTGGGGCGTCTGGGGCGGCCAGCTGTTCCTGCGAGGAGTGGTGATCCCGCGCAAGCGTCCGGTGGGCCGACCACGCAAGGACCACGTCGTCGCCGCCTAGCGGTGGCGTCCGCACCACGAGCCACGACAACACCCGACAACACCCGAAAAACACCGACAAGGAGAAGTCAGATGATGATCGAAGTGAAGGACAGGAACGCGGCAACCCAGACCCGGACCCGCGCCAACCGCAACGAGGGGCCCCGTGGCCTGGTCGTCACCGGGGTGATCGCAACGCTGCTCGCGATGGCGGCCGCCGCCGCGACCGGCGCGATCGCCAAGGCGCTGGGGGTCGACTTCGAGCTGCCCGACGGCGGCGAGGCGGTTCCGACGTTCGGGTTCGCCGTCATGACCGGCATCTGCGCGGCCGTCGGCGTACTGATCGCTGCCGGCCTCCGGCAGTGGAGCCCCAGCCCTGCCCGGACGTTCCTGCGGACCGCGCTCACCCTCACCGCGATCTCGCTGGTCCCGCCGTTCCTGGCGGAGGCGGACGCCGCCACCGTCACCGGGCTGGTCGTGATCCACCTGGTGGCCGCGTCGGTGATGATCCCGGCCCTGACCCGTTGTCTCCCGGACCGCGTCAGCCGATGATGATCTACCTGGAGGAGGACCTGTCCATGACCGAGCTGAACCCGGAACGTGCCCGGCGAGCGATCGTCGAGCACTCCCGACGGATGGCGGAGGCAGCCGCCGCGGCCGGACCCGACACCGTCGTGGCGACCACCCCCGAGTGGACCATCGCCGACCTCGTCGAGCACCTGGGCCAGACCCACCACTGGGTGGCGGAGATCAAGGAGCGGAGCATCACCGACCCCGCACAGCTGCCCACGGAGATGGCGGTGCTCCCCGTCGACCCGGGCGAGTGGCAGGCGTGGCTGGCGGATTCCGCGCAGCGGGTCGTGAGCGCGTTCTCCGACGACGCGCTCGACGCGCCGCTGTTCAACGCCGCGGGGGACGAGCGGTCCGGCACGGAGTTCTGGATGTCCAGCGTCCTCAACGAGACGGTCGTCCACGGCTTCGACGCGGAGAACACGGCGGACCGACCGGCGGACATCGACGCCGACATCGCAGCCCTGCTCATCAGCAACCACCTCGCGATGCTGACCTCTCCCACGTGGGCGATGCAGCGGTCCGAGTCAGCCCACGCTCTCCGGGGCGCCGGCGAGACCCTGCAGCTGGTGGCCACCGACACCGTGGACGGCGCGGGCGGATGGTTCGTCGAACGGCGGCCCGACGGGGCGACCTGGCAACCCGGGACCCAGCGGGCCGATGTGAGGGTGACCGGACCGGCGCAGTCGCTGCTGCTGACCCTGACCCGACGACTCCCACTCACGGATCGCGAGGCCACCGGCGTCAGCATCGACGGCGACGTCGACCTCGTCCAGCACTGGCTCGACAGCACCGCCCACGTCGCCGACTGACCGGCACCGAGGCGTCCGGCCGTCAGCCGATGACAACCGCGGCGAGGTCGCGCGCGGCCCGCGCGGGGTGCTCCTTGCCTTGCGTGGCGCCGGCCACCAGCGTCCCCTCGATCAGCAGGTGCAGCTGCTCGGCCGCGGCCTCGGGATCGGCATGGTCCATCGCCTCCAGCTCCCGGACGAGGAGCGCGCGGAGGCCGCGCCGGAACGCGGCGGTCTGCGCGTGCGCCGGGTGGTCGGGGTCGGCGAAGGCCAGGTCGGTGGCGAAGTACCTGCACCCTCTGAACTCGGCGTCCGCGACGAGCTCGTCGAGACAGTCGAACACACCGAGGAGCCGGTCTCGGGGCTCTGCCTCGGCGGCCAGCGCCGCTTCGTACCACGCCAGGTCCTGCTCGGCGGCGCGGCGGAGGACCGCCTCGACGAGACCGTCCTTGCCACCGAAGTGCTCGTAGAGCGACCTGCGGGCGACGTTCGCCTCCTTCAACAGGGCGTCGACCCCCACGGACGCGCCCTGTGAGTAGAAGAGGCGCTGCGCCGCGTCGAGCAGTCGCTCCCGCGGTCCGATGCTGCTTCTCGGGTGCATCATTCTCCTGGCCCTTGACGGTAGACCGATCATTCTACTACGGTCGAAGTAGACCAATCGTTCTACTTCAAGGAGCTCGAGATGACCGCCACCGACACGACCACCACGCAGGCCACTGCCGAGACCGTCGCCCGCTTCAACGAGGCCTTCCGGCGCCGCGACACGGACGCGATGGCCGCGCTCGTGCACGACGACTGCCTGATGGTGTCGGCCCAGCCGGCACCGGACGGCACGCCGTACGTCGGCAAGGACGCGTGCGTGGCGTTCTGGGCCGAGCTGATGACCGACGAGTCGACCACGTTCGAGGTGGAGCACGTCTTCGCCGCCGGCGAGTGGGCCGCGGTGCGTTGGCGCTACCGCTTCGGGCCCACCGACGCCGAGTCGGTGCTCGGTGTGAACGTGACGCGGGTCAGCGGCGGCCGGGTCATCGAGCAGCTCGGCTACACGAAGACGCCGGGTGACCTCCCGCTCCCGGAGTGACGGCGGGGGAGGAGGCATGATCGGGACCGTGGAGGCGAACGGTGTCACGCTCGGGGTCGAGCACTTCGGCGACATCTCGGCGCCGCTGGTGCTGCTCGCCGGCGGTACGACCATGCTGTCGTGGTCCGATGCGCTCTGCGCCGCGCTGGCGCACGGCGGACGCCACGTCGTGAGGTACGACCTGCGCGACTCCGGAGCGTCGACCAGGGTCGATCCCGAGTCCCCGGCGTACACCCTGCGCGATCTCGCGGCCGACGCCGCGGCGCTCGCCCGCGAGCTCGACGAGCGGCCGGCGCACGTGGCGGGCATCGGCGTCGGTGGCATGGTCGCCCAGGTCGCCGCTCTCGATCATCCGGAGTCGTTCTCGGCCCTCACCCTCGTGGCGACGCGTCCCGTCGCACCGGGGCCTGTCGACGAGGACCTGCCCGACCATGACGCAGCCGCCATGAAGCGGCTGTTCTCCCGCGACCTGCCCGACTGGTCCGACCGCGCCGCGGTGGCGGAGTTCGCCGCCACCAGCGCGATGATCCTCGGTGACGATCCTGTCGCCGCCCGGGCGAGTGCCGAGCGCAAGTGGGACCGGACGCCGGGCGTCGGGCCCGCAGAGCAGATGGCCGATCAGCTGGGCATGGTCTTCGCCGGGCTCGACTGCACGCCGCGCTGGCGGGAGCGGCTGCCCGATGTAGCGATCCCGACGCTGGTGGTGCATGGTCGGCGCGACCCCTTCTTCCCCGTCGGCAACGGCGAGGCGCTCGCGCGCGAGATCCCCGGTGCCCGGCTGCTGGTGCTGGACGAGGCGGCGACGGCGATCCCCGACGAGGACGCCGAGAGGGTCGCGGCGGCGATGCTCTCGCTCTAGCTGGCGGCGGCGTACGCCGCCTCGAGCCGCTCCGCCACGGTGGGTCCTTGCGGTGCCGGCGTACGCCGCCGGCCAGGGCCGAGGTGGGTCTCGCGGAGCTCGTCCATGAACTCCTCCCACAACGGGGGGCCGCCCGCGGCCAGCACCTTCGCGCGGGCCGCGTGGTCCGGGGTCACCGGGAGGTGCTCGACGCCCCAGATGCTGAGCTGCGCGAACACGGGCACCAGCTGGATGGCCTGCTCGGTCAGCGAGTAGGTCACCTTCTGCTTGTGGCTCGGGTCGGCCGACTTGGTGAGCAGCCCCTGGTCGACCAGCATCCTGAGCCGGTCGGCGAGCAGGTTCGAGGAGATCCGCTCAGGTCCCTCGAGCAGCTCCCGGAAGTGCCGGGCGCCCACGAAGGTGATGTCGCGCAGCACGAGCAGGCTCCAGCGATCGCCCAGGATCTCCAGGCTCAGGTTGATCGGGCAGTTCGACCGTACGTCGGTCCGCATCGCCTTCGCCTCCGCTCGAATCGAAGCAACTGCTTGCATTTTCGCATCGGTTTTGCTTAGGGTCAAATCTGGTTGCAAAACGAGAGCAGTTTCCCCTGTGACGTCGAGAGCACCGGAGGCGAGACCCGATGACCACCACCCAGATCCCGACCGAGGAGACCGAGCCTGAGGTCCGGCCCGCGGTGACCCTGGGCGCGCTGTTCGTCGGGGCATTCGTGATCTGCACGTCCGAGCTGCTGCTCGTCGGGGTGCTGGACCTGATCGCCGCCGACCTGGGCGTGTCCGCCGCCGCGGTGGGCACGTTCGTCACCGGCTACGCCCTGGGCCTGGCCATCGGTGGGCCGGCACTGACCGCGCTCACGATCCGGGCCGACCGGCGTACCGTGCTCGCCGCGGCGATGATCCTGACCGCGGCCGGTGACCTGGTCACCGCGTTCAGCAGCAGCTACGAGCTCACCCTCGCAGCGCGTACGGCGACCGGCGCGATGCAAGGTCTGTTCCTGGCCGCGGCGTTCGCCGCGGGCACGGCCGTCGTCCCGGCCGCTCGTGCCGGCCGCGCGATCGCCGTGGTGCTCGCCGGCACGTCGATCTCGACCGCGCTGGGCGTGCCCGTCGGCACGCTGGCCGGCCACCTCCTCGGCTGGCGCGGGTCCTACGCAGCGGTCGCCGCGCTGATCATCGTCGCGACGCTCGTGGTGCTGGCCCTGTTCCCGCCGGTGCCCGCTCCCGAGGAGGCCGCCGGCAACCAGGCGCGCCATGCGTTCGCGCCGCCGGTGCTCGCCGTGCTCGGGCTGTGCGCGCTGGTGTTCGGCGCCACGATGGCCGCGCTGACCTACCTGGTCCCGTTCCTGACGGACGTCACCGGCATCTCCGGCGGTCTGGTCAGCGTGTTCCTCCTCGCCTACGGGGCGGCCACGGCCGTGGGCTCGTTCGGCGGTGGATGGTTCGCGGACCGGAACGCCGAGCGCACCCTGATCGTGGGCGCCCTCGGCATCACCGGCTCCCTGGCCGGGCTCTACCTCTTCGGGTCGTCCCCGCTCGCGGCACTGCTGCTGCTCGCTGCGCTGGGCGTCTTCGCCATGGGCTCCGGCCCCTCGCTGCAGTACCGCGTGGTCGCCCTGGCCGGACCCGGCGGCGCGTTGGCGCAGTCGCTGCCGGCGTCCGCGGTCAACGTCGGCATCGCGGCCGGCTCGTTCGCCGGCGGGATCGCCATCGAGCGCTCCACCGCCTCGGGTGCGGTGCTCGCCGGCCTGGCCCTCGCCGCCCTTGCCATCCCGGTCGCCTGGGCCACTAGGGCCCTCCGGCCTCCCGCATCCAGAGCGTGACCGACGAAGCCACCGGAAGAGAGAGGAAGAAGAGAAATGGTCGACATCCTGCACCGCATCGGCGTCAAGAACGGCACGCCCGAGGCGGCCTACCAAGCGATCGCCACGCGTGACGGTGTCGCGTCGTGGTGGATCGGTGAAGCGAAGGGCGACGACACGGTCGGAGGGATCCTCGACTTCGGCGCCGACATCAAGGCCAAGGTGGTCGAGCTGCGTCCCCACGAGTACGTCGACTGGGAGGTCGTCGAGGGGCCGGACGAGTGGCTCGGCACCCACATCACCTTCGACATCCGCCAGGACGACGACTACACGATCGTCCTGCTGAAGCACCGCGGTTGGGCGGAGCCGGTGGAGTTCATGCACCACTGCAGCACCAAGTGGGGAGTGTTCATGATCAGCCTCAAGCAGCTGCTCGAGACCGGCGCCGGCACTCCCACGCCGAACGATCCGCACGTCGACAACTGGGCCTGACCGGCCGCGCCGGAGGGATCTCCACAGATCCGCGTCCCCTCTGTTGCCGCGCGCCAACGTGTCGTGGGTAGCCGTATGTCAGGACGCCTCGCTCGTACGCCGGATCGTCGAGGGCGTCGTACGCGACCACGAGCAGCGCAGCCTGACCGGCCTGGTCGCGCCGGTGGGCGACGTCGAGGCACTGGTCGGCGAGCTGGTGGCCCGGGTCTCCGGATTCGGGCCGCTGCAGCCGTTCCTCGACGACCCGACCGTCGAGGAGGTGTGGATCAACGACCCGAGCCGGGTGTTCATCGCGCGCAACGGCCGGCACGAGCTGACCAACCTGATGCTCAGCGCCGGGCAGGTGCACGAGCTCGTGGAGCGGATGCTGAAGTCCAGCGGCCGCCGGGTCGACGTCAGTCAGCCGTTCGTCGACGCGATGCTGCCGGAAGGGCATCGGCTGCACGTCGTGCTCGAGGGCATCAGCCGCGGGTTCAGCGCGGTCAACATCCGCAAGTTCGTGCTCAAGGCCGCCCGGCTCTCCGACCTGGTCGAGCTGGACACCCTCAGCCCCCGCGCGGAGGGGTTACTGCGGCATTACCAGTCGACGTATGCGACCGTCCTGTCCTGTAGCACGAGCTGCGGTTCGCCCCCTCTGGGCCCGACCGTCCACAAGCCGGGTCGAGGGGAAGCGCCAAACGGACGCGGTCCATCCTGTACAAGGCCAAGCGTCGGCCATCGGGAGACCCACGGACCAGGGTGACGATCCCGAAGATCACCAGGACCAGCGCTATCAACCACAGCAGCGTGTAGTACATGTCCTCCACATCGGATGGTGCGGCGCGCCGGAGACATGGGACCTCCCTCCGCTGGCTGCGTCAGTCCAGGGCACGGGCAGGCGAAGGTGAGAACTCATGTATTTCCTCGCGCCCACCCTTGACGATGAGGCAGGAGGACTCCGGCACCTCCCGCCACGCTCCCCGCAAGTCCCCCAACGGTTCGGACACTACGAGGCGTGCGTCATCGGAAAGCTGATGCAGTACTGAGTTGTCGGGGTATTGGAGACGGAGTGTGGCGACGTCGGCGTTGTGGAACAGGGATCGGGACCTCCCCTCGCTGGAATAGCGGAATGCCCAAGTGGTTTCCCCGTCGGTGGTCGCAACAGTCATCTGGATCGGGTATTCGACTCCGTGGCGTCGCCCCGTCTTCTCGATGAGGCCAACCGCCTGAGCCACCGCTTCCGGCGGGTTCTCTTGGAGTCCGAAGGTCAGGGCGAGGAAGAAGAAGAGCTCCGAGTCCGTCGAGCCTTCGATCTCCGGGAACAGCCCGGGCTCGACGGCCAAGGTCAGGTCGCGCTTCAGCAACGGGAAGTCGGCGATGGCCCCGTTATGCATCCAGAGCCACCGGCCGTGACGGAAGGGATGGCAGTTGGTCTGCTGGACCGCCGTGCCTGTCGTCGCTCGGATGTGCGCGAAGACCCGACCGGCGGCAGCGTGGGCCGAGAGCTCTCGGAGGTTGCGGTCGTTCCAGGCGGGCTCGATGCTGTGGTAGGTCCCCGGGGTCTCCTGGTCGCCGTACCAGCCGATACCGAAGCCGTCCCCGTTGACCGCCTCCACTCCCAACCGGGAGTGCTTGCTCTGCACCACGAGGGAGTTCTCCGGCTTGAACAGAAGGTCCTCCACGAGCACCGGCGAACCTGAGTACGCGAGCCAACGACACATGTCAATCTCCCCTCACCGCCACCGACGCACATCGGAGCGCGACTGCTCCAGTACACAGCGAAGGCGGGCCCAGTGGATCACCCGTCGCGGATAACGGCGGACCCCGAACCGGTCAGTAGCGTGGTGCGGGGCGGACAGACAACCACGCCCGGCCACCCGCTACGCGAGATTGGAGGTGTGCTGGTCGCTGGACCGGGTGCACCACGACCCTGAGCTACCCGGGGATTTCGACGCGCGTCGAGAACGACATCACCTGTCTGGACTGTCAACGCCTCGTCGACGACTAGGGATGGATCCAGACCGCCGAGGTCTTTCGTTCTGCACGTCGGACTTGTGGACGCGATACCGCCGTCGTGAGGGGGCTCGTAGCGCTCGCCCCGATGTAGGACGTCAGGACGGCACGAGTTCACCGGCTCTTGGTGGTGGCACCCGACGGCCAGCCGATGCGGTGGCAAAGATCTCGCCCGAATGCCAAGCTCGGTGCGCGTCCGCCGGTGGCCTCGTCCACAGATCTGCTTCGACTCTTCCCCGGGCGCGCGCTGTGTCATAGGTTGCCGGGCAGCAGCCAGGACGCCTCATTCTCGGGAGAGCCACCCATGGCGATGACGCCTACCGACGCGCGCGCAGCGCACGACGGGGAGCTGGTCGACGAGCTCGACCGGCAGGTGCGGGGGCTGGTGCGCAGCGAGGGCGTCGACCCGCAGCGCGACGCCTCGCTCGTACGCCGGATCGTCGAGGGCGTCGTACGCGACCACGACGAGCGCAGCCTGACCGGCCTGGTCGCGCCGGTGGGCGACGTCGAGGCACTGGTCGGCGAGCTGGTGGCCCGGGTCTCCGGATTCGGGCCGCTGCAGCCGTTCCTCGACGACCCGACCGTCGAAGAGGTGTGGATCAACGACCCGAGCCGGGTGTTCATCGCGCGCAACGGCCGGCACGAGCTGACCCACCTGATGCTCAGCGCCGGGCAGGTGCACGAACTGGTCGAGCGGATGCTGAAGTCCAGCGGCCGCCGGATCGACGTCAGCCAGCCGTTCGTCGACGCGATGCTGCCGGAAGGGCATCGACTGCACGTCGTGCTCGAGGGCATCAGCCGCGGATTCAGCGCGGTCAACATCCGCAAGTTTGTGCTCAAGGCCGCCCGGCTCTCCGACCTGGTCGAGCTGGGCACACTGAGCCCGCGGGCCGCGGCGTTCCTGGAGGCCTCGGTGCGGGCCGGCCTCAACGTGCTCGTCGCCGGCGGCACCCAGGCGGGCAAGACCACGATGCTCAATTGCTTGGCAGCCGCGATCCCTGGCGGCGACCGGGTCGTGTCGGCGGAGGAGGTGTGGGAGCTGCGGTTCCCACATCCTGATTGGGTGCCGTTGCAGACCCGCCAGTCCGGGCTCGAGGGCACCGGCGAGATCCGGCTGCGCGACCTGGTCAAGGAAGCGCTGCGCATGCGCCCGAGCCGGATCATCGTGGGCGAGGTCCGGGCCGAGGAGTGCCTCGACCTGCTGCTGGCGCTGAACGCCGGCCTGCCCGGCATGTGCACGCTGCACGCCAACAGCGCCCGGGAAGCCCTGGTGAAGATGTGCACGCTGCCGCTGCTGGCGGGCGAGAACATCTCGGCGCGGTTCGTCGTACCCACCGTCGCCGCGTCGGTCGACCTCGTCGTCCATCTCGGCATCGACGAGCAGGGCGTCCGCCGGGTCAACGAGGTCGTGGCGGTGCCGGGACGGGTGGAGAGCGACGTCATCGAGTGCGAGCCGATCTTCGAGCGCCGCGGCACCGAGCTGCGGCGCAGCAGCGGGATGCCGCCTGGCGTCGAGCGCTACGAACGCGTCGGCATCGACGTCCACCGACTCCTCAACGACGCGCGTTAGGCCGGGCATGGGCGCGTTGGTGGGGCTCGGCGTGGGCATCGGACTGTTGCTCGTCTGGTCGGCGTTCTTCGTGCCCCGCCGCCCCCGCCGTACGTCGTCCGCCTCGGGCCCCATCGCCCGGCTGCTCGGTCGGGCCGGGCTGGGCGAGGTGTCGGTCCCCTCGTTCGTCGGGCTGTGCCTGGCCAGCGGGCTGCTGACCGCGTTGGTGATCCAGGTCGTGTCGAGGACACCGCCGGTCGCGGTGGCCTTCGGGGCGATGGGCGGCTACCTGCCGATCGCGGTCGTGGCCGGGCGGGCCCGTCGGCGCCAGCGCGACTTCGCGGAGGTGTGGCCCGAGGCGGTCGACAACCTCGCTTCCGCGGTGCGCGCCGGGATGTCGCTCCCCGACGCGCTGGCCGGTCTGGCCGTGCGCGGCCCCGAACCGCTGCGCCCGGCGTTCGACGCGTTCGCGCTCGACTACCAGGTCAGCGGCCGGTTCGGCGAGAGCCTCGACCGGCTCAAGGACCGGCTGGCCGACCCGGTGGGCGACCGGGTCGTGGAGGGTCTGCGGATCGCCCGCGAGGTGGGCGGCGGCGAGCTGGGTCGGCTGCTGCGCAACCTGTCCGGCTACCTCCGCGACGAGGTGCGGACCCGCTCCGAGCTAGAGGCTCGGCAGTCGTGGGCGATCAACGGCGCACGCCTCGCGGTGGCGGCGCCGTGGGTCGTGCTGCTGCTGATGTCGTTCCAGTCCGAGGTGATCTCCCGCTACCGCTCCAGCACCGGCGCGCTGATCCTGGCCTTCGGCGCGGTGGCCAGCGTGCTGGCCTACCGGCTGATGATGCGGATCGGCCGGCTGCCCGTCGAGCGACGGATCCTGTCGTGACGCCGGCCTGGTGGGGAGCGGTCGCAGGGGCGGGCGCCGGCCTGGGGCTGCTGCTCGTCGTCTCGCGCCTGATGGTGATCCGCAAGCCGCAGCTCGCGGTGCGGGTGCTGCCGTACGTGCGCGACGTGCCCCGCCTGGGTGCCCCGGCGAGCCCCCGGCCCTCGCCTTCCTCGGGCTCGGCAGCGCGCGGCGTCTTCGGGCCCGTGCTCCGAGCAGCCGCCGACGCCGTGGAGCGGGTCCTGGGCGGCTCGGAGTCCGTACGCCGGCGGCTCGAGCGTGCCGATCTCGACGCGACCGTGCCCGACTTCCGCGTCGAGCAGGTGCTGTGGGGCCTCGCCGGCTTCGCAGCCGCCGCCGGCTACGGCGTCCTCCGGGCGCTCTCCCACCCGGGCGGCAGCCCGGTCGCCGCGCTCGCGCTGTGCTTCGTGGCCTTCGCGGTCGGCGTGCTCGCCCGCGACAACCACCTCTCCGGGCAGGTACGCCGCCGCGAGCGCCGCATCCTCGCGGAGTTCCCGACCATCGCCGAGCTGCTCGCTCTCGCCGTCGCGGCGGGGGAGAGCCCGGTCACCGCTCTGGAACGGGTGGTGAAGCGAAGCGGCGGTGAGCTGTCCAGCGATCTGGGCCGGGTACTTGCCGCAATACGCACCGGCGAACCCGTGGCCGCCGCGTTCGACCAGCTCGCCGCGAGGTCCGGCCTCCCACTGGTGGCGAGGTTCGCCCAGGGCATCGCCGTCGCGGTCGAGCGCGGCACTCCGCTGGCCGACGTGCTGCACGCGCAGGCCGCCGACGTTCGAGAGGCCGGCCGGCGCGAGCTCGTCGAGGTCGCTGCTCGGCGCGAGGTCTTCATGATGGTTCCGGTTGTCTTCCTGGTCCTCCCGATCACGATCCTGTTCGCGTTCTGGCCCGGCGTCGTGGGCCTCTCCCTCACCACTCCCTGATGTCTCGGAAAGGGTCGACCATGGACCAACTCACCCACCTGATGACGCGGCTGTACGTCGCGCTGATCGCGCCACCCCGCCGCGACGACCGCGGCGACGTGCCCGGCTGGGTGCTCGTCACGGTGATGTCGGCGGGCATCGTGATGGCGATCTGGGGGCTCGCCGAGGGCGAGCTGAAGAGCATGCTGCGGAGCGCGCTGAACTCGGTGAAGTAGTGCACCGCGAACGCGGCGCCGCCGTCGTCGACTTCGTGTTGGTGCTGGTCGTGCTGGTCCCGCTGGTGCTCGGGATCCTTCAGGTCGCGCTGGTGATGCAGGTGCGCAACACCCTCGCCGCGGCCGCGTCGGAGGGGGCGCGGGTGGCGGCCACGGCCGACCGGGGTCCGGGCGACGGCGTCGCTGCGACGAGGGAGCAGATCGGCGACGCCATCGCGGGTCGGTACGCCGAGGACGTCAGCGTCCGCACCGTCACGATCGACGGCGCCCCCGCGGTCGAGGTCACGGTGCGGGCGAGGGTGCCGGCGCTGGGCCTGGGCGGCCCGTCGATCGAGGTCGAGGTGGCCGGGCGGGCGGTCGAGGAGCCCGAGCGGTGAGACGGGATGAAGGCGGCAGCGCCGTGGTCGAGCTCGTCTGGCTGGGCATCCTGCTGCTGGTGCCGATCCTGTGGATCGTGCTCTCGGTGTTCGAGGTGCAGAAGGGGGCCTTCGCCGCGTCCGCTGCTGCTCGCTCCGCCGGTCGCGCCTACGCCCTCGCACCCACCGACGCCGAGGGGGAGCGGCGGGCCCGGGCCGTCGCGCGGCAGGCACTGGCGGACCAGGGGCTCGAGGCGGCGCCGCTGGAGGTGACGGTGACCTGTACGCCGTACCCGCACGACTGCCATCGAGGCACCTCGGTCATCACCGTGCGGATCGCGACCCGGGTCGATCTGCCGTTGACGCCCGACGTGCTCGGCGGCGACAAGCCGAGCTTCGCGCTGGACGCCTCGCACACGGTCCCGATCGGGCAGTACCAGGAGGCCGGCGATGCGGCCCCGTGACGACGCCGGCCAGGTGTCGGTGCTGGTCATCGGGTTCGCGGCGGTGCTGCTGCTCGCGATCGCGGTGGTGATCGACGCCAGCGCCGCCTACCTGCAGCGGCAAGGCCTGGACACCCTCGCCGACGGCGCCGCGCTCAGGGGAGCCGACCTCGGTGCGACCGGCGAGGACGTCTATCGCGGTGGGGTCACCGACGACGACCTCGAGCTCACCGCGGCCCAGGCCCGGCAGGCCGTGCACGCCTATCTCGCTGACGTCGGCGCGCACCGGAAGTACCCAGGCCTGACCGCTCACGTGACCGTCACGGCGACCACGGTCGAAGTGCGACTCACCGCGCCGGTCGACCTGCCGCTCACCATCCCCGGCTCCCCTGACCACCCGACCGTCGGTGCCACGGGTGCAGCGGTGGTCAGCCCCGACTGATCGGCGTACCGCCGGGGGCGAGATCCGTCTACGGTCGTCGCATCGCCGAGTCGAGGAGGACCCGTGGGCCTGAGCAGCTATCCATCCAACGCGATGATCGCGGTCACGGACATGGACCGCGCGACGGAGTTCTACGAAGGGAAGCTCGGGCTGTCGGCGGTGCGGACCGACGCCGATGGCAGCAAGGTCTACACGTCGGGCGGCCACGAGGCGCTGGTCGTCTACCCGTCCCCGGACCACGCCGGCAGCTCCACCGCGACCCTGATGGCCTGGTACGTCGACGACGTCGGTCGGACGGTCGACGAGCTCACCGCGAACGGCGTGACCTTCGAGCACTACGAGGGCGTGCTCGAGAGCGGCTTCGACTACAGCACCGACGAGCGCGGGATCTCACCCCGCGCCGGCGGCGGCAAGGTCGCCTGGTTCAAGGACCCCGACGGCAACCTCTTCTCGATCGAGGGTGACCGTTAGACCCGCCCTTTGCCGTCCTACTTTTGGAGGACGCGGCCGGAGAGGTCCTGCCGTAACTTGAGGCGATGAACCGGATCTGGCGGTTCTTCGCGACGTGGGGCCTCGACGTCCTGATCGTGGCCGCCGCTGCGGCGACCGCGGTCGGCACGGTGCTCCGCGACGACGCGGAGCGTCCGGACGGTCTGGCGCTGTGGCTCGAGGTCGTCGTGATCACGGGCGTGATGCTGGTCCTGCTGGCCCGCAGGCGGTTCCCGTTCCTCGCCCCGGCGGTGCTCTGGATCGGCAGCGCCGGCCTGAGCTTCGCCGACGGACGGCTGATCTCGAGCCAGGCCGGGGTCTTCCTCTGCGGCATGGTGGCCGCGGCGCTGCTCGGCAGCCTGCGGAGCGGGTTCCAGGCCCGGGTCGGGCTGGTGATCGTGCTGATCGGCGCAGCGGTGGTCGTGGTCAACGACCCGACCCACCGGACCGACAGCCTGCTCTTCACCCCCTTGCTGTTCGCCGGCGCCTGGCTCGTCGGCTTCGCGCTGCGCGATCGCGTCGAGCGGAGCGAGGCCGCGGAGGAGCGGGCGCTGCGGGCCGAGCGGGAGCGGGAGTCGGCGGCCCGGGTGGCGGTGGCCGAGGAGCGGGCGCGGATGGCGCGCGAGCTGCACGACGTGGTCGCCCACGCGATGAGCGTGATGGTGCTCCAGGTCGGGGCGGTACGCCGCCGGGTCCCGTCCGACTCCGAGGAGGCCGAGGCGCTCAGCAACGTCGAGCGCGCCGGGCGTACGGCGCTCGCGGAGATGCGCCGGCTGCTGGGAGCGATGAGGCAGGGCGGCGACCTGGTCGAGCTCACACCGGGTCCCGGGCTGGGCGACCTGCAGAGCCTGGCAGGGGACGTCCGGGCTGCGGGGCTCGACGTGCGGCTGCACGTGGACGGCGAGCCCGTCGCACTGTCCCGCTCGATCGACCTCTCGGCGTACCGCATCGTGCAGGAGGGGCTGACCAACGCCCTCAAGCACTCCGGCGGGCGCCGGGCGGACGTGACGGTCGCCTACGCGCCCGACCAGCTGCGGCTCGAGGTGCGCGACGACGGGCCGGGTGGCTTCGCGCGGACCGATGGTCACGGACACGGGCTGATCGGCATCGGCGAGCGGGTGAAGGCGTACGGCGGGGACATGTCCGCCTTCGTCCCCACCGGCGGAGGCTTCGTGCTCCGCGCCTCCTTGCCGCTCGAGAGCGCAGACGCATGACGATCCGGGTCCTGGTGGTCGACGACCAGGCGATGGTGCGGGCGGGCTTCCGGATGCTCCTGGGTGACGAGCCCGACGTCGAGGTGGTGGCCGAGGCGAGCAACGGGCTCGAGGCCGTCGCCGAGGCCGCGCGGGTCCACCCGGACGTCGTCCTGATGGACATCCGGATGCCCGAGCTCGACGGGCTCGAGGCGACCCGCCGCATCGTCGCGGCCGACCAGGACAGCCGGATCCTGATCCTCACGACGTTCGACCTCGACGAGTACGTCTACGGCGCGCTGCGGGCCGGGGCGAGCGGCTTCGTCCTCAAGGACGACCCGCCCGAGCAGCTGATCGCGGCCATCCGCACCGTGGCCGGTGGCGACGCTCTGCTCTCGCCGGCCATCACCCGGCGCGTCATCCAGCACTTCACCCGGCAGCAGCAGGTGCCGCCGAAGGCGGTCGAGACGCTGACCGCGCGCGAGATGGACGTGTTCCGCCTGATCACGCGCGGCTACTCGAACGCCGAGATCGGTGGGGAGCTGTTCATCAGCGACACCACGGTCAAGACCCACGTGACGCGGTTGCTCCAGAAGCTCGACCTGCGCGACCGGGCCCAGGCCATCGTGCTCGCCTACCAGACCGGGCTCTTCGACCCAGCAGATGCGGAGCCGCCTCCTCCTTTGTGAGGACCCGGGGTGGGGCCTTGGTGCCCTGCTGAACGCGACCTCGCGACGACGCGGGCGACCCCTCGTCGTACCTAGCGTTCTGGACATGATCACCATCGACTCACTCACCAAGAAGTACGGCGGTACCACCGTCGTCAACGACATCTCCTTCAAGGCCCGAAGCGGCCGGGTCACCGGCTTCCTGGGTCCCAATGGCGCCGGGAAGTCCACGTCCATGCGGATGATGGTCGGCCTCACGACGCCCACCGCGGGCACCGCGACCATCGACGGCCGGCACTTCGCCGACCTGCCCAACCCCGGGCGGGAGGTCGGCGTGATGCTCGACGCCTCCGCCCAGCACGCCGGTCGCACCGGCCGCGAGATCCTGACCATCGCCCAGCAGATCATGGGCGTCCCGGCCTCCCGGGTCGCCGAGATGCTGGAGCTGGTCAGTCTCACCGGGGCCGAGGCTGAGCGACGGGTTGGCAACTACTCGCTCGGCATGCGCCAGCGCCTCGGCATCGCAGCCGCTCTGATCGGCAACCCGGCGGTGCTCATCCTCGACGAGCCGGCCAACGGGCTCGACCCGGCCGGCATCCGCTGGATGCGTGACCTGCTCCGCGACTACGCCGACCACGGGGGGACCGTCCTGCTGTCCTCCCACCTGTTGTCCGAGGTCGAGCTCATTGCCGACGACATCGTGATGATCGGGCAGGGGCGGATCGTCTCCCAGGGCTCCAAGACCGAGCTGCTCGCTGCAGCCGGGACCGTCGTCCGCGCCGAGGACGTCGACACCCTCCGGCGGGCCCTGGCCGCGGCCGGCCTGGCGTCGACCGTCTCCGAGGACGGGTCGCTCCGCACGGATGCTGACCCGGCGCGGGTCGGGCGCGCGGCGTACGACGGCGGCGTGGTGCTCACCGAGCTCCGCGACGCCGACAGTGGCGGACTCGAGGAGATGTTCCTCGAGCTCACCGCCGACACCCAACGAGAGAGGACAGCGGCATGACCGCCATGACTGTCGACCAGGTCACGACCGGTCGACGTACCGAGTTCAAGCAGATCACGCTCAGCCGGGTCTTCCGCGTCGAGCTCCGCAAGATGTTCGACACCCGCTCCGGCTTCTGGCTGATCGCGAGCATCGCGATCACCGGCCTGATCGCCACGATCGCGACGGTCGCGTTCGCGCCGGACGAGTACCTCACCTACTACAACTTCGCGAAGGCGGTCGGATACCCGATCACGGTGATCCTGCCCATGGTCTCCCTGCTGGCGATCACGAGCGAGTGGAGCCAGCGCAGCGGGCTCACGACGTTCACCTACGTCCCCAGCCGGCGCCGGGTGGTCGGGGCGAAGATGCTGTCGGCGGTGGTCGTGGCGGTCGCCTCCATGGTCTTCGCGTTCGCCGCCGGCGCTGTCGGCAACGTCGTCGGCAGCACGATCGCCGGCACCCCGACGGTCTGGGACCTCTCCGTCGGGCACGCCCTGACGATCGTTCTCGGCAACCTGGTCTCCCTCTCGATCGGGGCCATGCTGGGGATGCTGCTGCGCAGCTCGGCCGGAGGACTGGTGATGTACTTCGTCGTCGTCCTGGTGGTGCCCAACCTGCTGGGCCTGCTGGCCGCGAGCCAGAGCTGGTTCGAGGACCTGCAGCCCTGGGTGGACCTCACCTACGCGCAGTCCTTCCTGTTCGAGGGGATGGACACCGGCGCCCAGTGGGCCCACGTCGCCACCACGGTCGGCCTGTGGATCGTCCTCCCCGGGATCTTCGGGCTCCGCCGGGTGATGCGGGCCGAGGTGAAGTAGCCCGTGACGCCCACGCGCGAGGCCCTGTCACTCACCCGAGTGACAGGGCCTCGTGGCGTGATCGGTCTGGTGCCCAGCGAGTGGCAGGCCTAGCGTGGCCGAATGACGCCTCGGCACGGTTCAGAGACCTTCTTCATCCAGGGTGAGGGGTTGGTCGTCACCGAGATGGGCGGCCGCTCGGGGACCGAGCCCGACCCGATCGACCATCCCGAGAGCGCAGCGCCCGCTGGTGCCGAGGCTGCGCTCGCGGCGGATCCGCCGTTCCGGTTCTCCCGGGTCGGGCCGCGGGGTCGCGAGCTCCCTCGTGCGCTGGCTCGCAAGGTCGCCAACGCGATGGTCACCTTCGACACGCAGCCGGAGGGTGACGTGCCGGCCGGGTACACCTACCTGGGCCAGTTCATCGACCACGACCTGACGATGGACGTCACCGACGTCCGGCTGGGTGAGGACGTCACGGCCGCCGAGCTGCTCCAGGCCCGCTCGCCGAGCCTCGACCTGGACTCGCTGTACGGCGCCGGGCCGAGCGACCCGGAGTCGGCGAAGTTCTACGAGGCCGACGGCCTGCACCTGAAGACGGGGGACACGATCCGGGTGGGGCCGGACCGGGAGAAGGTCGGCCACGACCTGCCCCGGGTGGGCACGGGCGGCGCCGCGAACAGGCGGAGAGCGCTGATCCCGGACAA